>CAYXZE010000017.1:14513-17402 GCA_964469395.1 uncultured Luteolibacter sp. | reverse complement strand
TCGAGTTCATCAAGACCCGCTGCCCCGGCCTGACCGTCGTCACCGGCGAGGCGACCTATCTGGCATGGATCGACGCACGCGGCCTGAACGTGGCGAATCCCGCGCTGCACTTCGAGCAAAAGGCCGGGCTATTCCTCTCCGACGGCGCGTTTTTCGGCTGGCCGGGCTGGATCCGCTTCAACTTCGGCTGCCCGCGCGCGCGGATGCTCGAAGGGCTGGAAAAAATCGCCGCGGCGCTTTGAACGACACCCTTAGGAAAAACGGACATGGAACAGCTCAACCACCTCTTGGAAAACAACCGCAACTGGGCGGACGCGATCAATGCGAGCGACCCGCACTTTTTCCGCAAACTGGCGGACCAGCAGCACCCCGAATATTTATGGATCGGCTGCTCGGACAGCCGCGTGCCGGCCAACCAGATCACCGGACTCGCGCCCGGCGAAATCTTCGTCCACCGCAACGTGGCGAACGTGGTCGCGGAAACGGATTTCAACGTGCTCGCCGTGATCCAATACGCCGTGGATGTCCTGAAAGTCCGCCACATCATCGTCTGCGGCCACTACGGCTGCGGCGGCGTGCGGGCCGCGCTTGAAAATTTCCGCCACGGCATGATCGACAACTGGCTGGCCGGCATCCGCTCGCTGAGCCGCCAGCACCGCAAGGAGCTCGATCCGCTGCCATCGGACACCGCCGTGGACCGGCTGTGCGAGCTCAACGTGCTGGCGCAGGCCCGCCACGTCGCCCACACCAGCATTCTGGAGGACGCCTGGGAGCGCGGGCAGCAAATCTCGATTCACAGCTGGATTTACCGCCTCCACACCGGCCTGATCACCCCGCTGCGCTCGCCGATCACCGGTTCCCTCGCCTTTCCCGGCAAACATGAGACCGAGGCGGCGGACGAAATGATAAATTCCGATTGAACAATCCGCATTCCGGTGCATGGTGCCCCTGTCACAAGTGACGGGGGCGTTCTGGTTTCGACGGGATGTTTGACGCGCTGGTTGCACGTAGAGGTTGATCGGTTGGCCTCTTTAAAAAGCCGCTCAAAACAAATAAATGCAGACTCTAACGAGCTCGCACTGGCCGCTTAATTGACGACCACGTCTGAACCCCGACACCTGCTGAGGGGGATGGCGAACACCTGGCAGGCTGGGACTGAAGTCGGGTAACCGGGCTTTTTTCCGAGATCAAACAGGTTTCTAGGACGAGCAACGCTGCATGAGGGCCCAGCCCGTCCGAAACTCCAGACATCATGCTAAACGTGTAGATGCCAGTGTTGACGGCGTTTCGGACAGGGGTTCGACTCCCCTCGCCTCCACTTTTTCAAAACGCCGGATCCTTGTAGAATCAGGGATCCGGCGTTTCTCTTGATGCTCGAAAAACGCGAAAAACGCCGGTTTCTCTTTTTTTCGTGTTGTCATTTGTTGTCTTTTTCGCGTTTTTCGGATCATGCCGTTGATCCCTCCACCACACTCACCGCTTCCCCGTCCGCGAACTTGGTGCGCATCACGTCACCGGGTTTGAGGGATTCCACGGAGGTGACGATCTTGCCATCTTCGGTTAGAGAAATGGAAAATCCGCGCTGGAAGGCGGATTCCGGACCCAGTGTCCGCAGCAGGCCGCGCAGGCGATCGAGACGCTCGGCGCGCTCGTTCGAAACATCCTTGCCCAACCGCTCGAAACGCTGGCGCAGGCGGGCCACCGTTTCCATGCGCCGCTCCAACACGTTGGCGGGTTGAAATGTCCGATGCCGCGCGCGGGCCTCGTTGAGGCGGAGAGTCAAGGTTTCCAACGACGAGCGCAGGGCCAGGGATAGCTGGCCGCGCGCGGAATCCAGCCGCATGACCGATTCGCGCAGGAGCCTTTCGCCATCGCGCTGCAGGGTGCCGCGCTTGAGGGCGTCCACCGCGAGTTGGGAGCTGGCGAGCCGCTCGCGCGTGACCCGGCCCATCCGCCGGCGGATTTGCGCGAGCCGGGCTAACAACTCCGCGCCATCGGCCACCGCGAGTTCGGCGGCGGCGCTCGGCGTGGGCGCGCGCAGATCGGCCACGAAGTCCGCGATGGTGAAATCGATTTCATGGCCGACGGCGGAAATGATCGGAATCGGGCAGGCGGCGATCGCCCGCGCGACGACTTCCTCGTTGAAGTTCCACAAATCCTCGATGGAGCCGCCGCCACGGCCGACGATGAGCACATCGCAGCGCGGATAACCGAAGGCTTCGGGGCGGCTCATTTTACCGATGGCTTGGGCGATTTCCATCTCCGCCCCCCGGCCCTGCACCCTCACGGGAAACAACACCGGCTGGACCCACGGTGCGCGGCGGGTCAGCACGTTGAGAATGTCCTGCAGCGCGGCTCCGGTGCCGGAAGTGATGATGCCGATGGTGCGGGGAAACGGCGGGACCGGCTTTTTTCTAGCAGAATCAAACAACCCTTCCGCATTCAGCTTGCGCTTGAGCGCCTCGAATTTCGCCTGCAAGTCCCCTGCCCCCGCGCGTTCCGCCTTGAGCACGATGAGTTGCAACTGGCCGCGCGTTTCGTAAACGCTCGCCTCGGCGAAGACCCGGACCTTCGCACCGTCCTCCAGCGCCTCCGCGCCCGGACGTTTGCGCGCGCCGAACATCGCGCACTGGATCTGCGCGCCCTCGTCCTTGAGCGAGAAATACCAATGCCCGCTGCCCTGTTTCTTCAAATTCGAAACCTCGCCCTCCACCCAGGTCTCGCCGATCTGAACTTCTAACAAATTCTTCATCCGCCGCAGCAACTGCGTCACGGAAAGCGCCTTTTCCTCGGGTGTGCGGGGTTTCGAAAACAAGTCCACGGGGGAAGCCTGACAAGTTCGGGCAGGCATTTCGAGCGGTAAAAATATCCGAAAATTTCCCGGCCATG
>CAYXZE010000017.1:0-14413 GCA_964469395.1 uncultured Luteolibacter sp. | reverse complement strand
CCTTCACTGATCCATGACATCCCGTCTTCACTCCGCCATTTTTTTCGCCCTGGGGCTGCTCCCTGCCGGCGTTTTTGCCACCCCTGAATCGAAAACCTCGTCCACTCCCGATGCGCCCGGCTGGAACCTCACCGCGAGCCACCCCGCCGACGACTGGCGCAAGGCCTACCCGGTGGGCAACGGCAGCATGGGCGCGCTCAATCTGGGCGGTTTCCCCAAGGAAACGATCTATCTGAACCACGACGCGATCTGGACCGGCCGCAAGCAAATCCCGATCGAGCCCGGCAGCCGCAAGGCAAACATGGACGCCGCCTTCGACCTCGCGATGAAAGGCGACTACGCCGGAGCACAGGCGCTGTTCTGCAAGGCCAAGAACAAGGGCAACGGCATCTCCAGTTTCCAGGGACTCGGCACGTTGGAAATCCTCCATGACGATCCATCCGCCCCGACCGGCAAGAAACCCGCATGCGCGCGCCGTCTCGACCTGATGACCGGCGAGTCCACCGCCACCACCACTTTCGAAAACGGCACCATCCGGGAGACCATTCTGGCGAGCTACCCGGACCAATGCGTGGCGGTGCGGCTCGAATCCACCCTCCCCGGCGGGCTGCAATGCCGGTTCACGTTAGGCCGCGCCCAGGGCGTCACCCATCAGACCGCGGAGGGCCATGAATTGTTCTACGAAGGCCAGACCAACGCCCTCGGCACCAAGTTCGCCGTGCGCGCGCGGGTGCTCCCGGAGCCCGGCGGCACCGTGAAAGCGGACGGAAAATCCCTGGTTCTAACCGGTGGCAGGGCGGCCACCATCCTCATCACCTGCGCCACCGATTACCACCGCGAGGAGCCGCGCGCGCCGCGCACCGACGACTGGTCGGCGGAGGGTCCACTGCGGATGACCAAGGCCGCCGCGCTCGGTTATGAAAAACTGCGGGCCTCCGCCGCCACCGATCACGCCAAGTTGATGAACGCCTGCGTGCTGGACTTCGGCACTACCGCCCCCGACGTGGCCAAACTCACCACGCCAGAGCGGCTGAAGCTCTTGAAAACCGGCGGCACCGACCCCGATCTGCTGGAAACCTTTTTCCAACTCGGCCGCCACATGCTCATCGGTTCCAGCCGTCCCGGTTCGCTGCCCCCCAATTTGCAGGGACTCTGGGAAGGCGGCATGAGCGCCGCATGGAATGGCGATTTCCACCTGAACGTGAACGTCCAGATGAACATGTGGCCAGCCAGCCTGACCGGCCTCGAAGAATGCAACGAACCCTATTTCCACCTGCTGGGGCTCATCCACCGCTACGGCCAACAAACCGCCGCCAGCCTCGGCTGCCGCGGTTACGCCGCCTGCCTCAACTCCGATGCCTGGGGCATGTCCGATTTCTCCGGCGGCGCGCCGGAATGGGATTCCTACGTGCTCGGCGGCCACTGGGTGCAGGAGCACCTGATGGAGTCCTACCGCTTCACCCGGGATCAAAAATTCATCAGGGAAAAAGCCTGGCCCATCCTCAAGGACGGCGCGCTGTTCATGCTCGACTGGCTGCGTGAGGACCCGCAAACCGGCCAGCTCATCGCCGGTCCCTCCGGCTCGCCCGAAAACGCCTTCAACTACACCACCGCCGACGGTAAAAAAGCCAGCGCCTACATCGCGATCGGCAACACCCACGACCACGCCATCGCCTGGGAAACATTCTCGGACACGCTGGAATGCGCCAGGATCCTCGGCATTTCCGATGAGTTCACCGCCCGGGTCGCCACAGCCCTCAAGCGCGTGCCGCCACCACCCGTCGGCGAGGACGGCCGCATCATGGAATGGCACAAACCCTTTTCCGAAGTTTGGAAAGGACACCGCCACAAGAGCCACCTCTACGGACTCTATCCCGGCCGCCAGATCACTCTATCAGGCACTCCCGCCCTTGCCGCAGCCGCCCGCAAATCGCTGGAAGTCCGCATGACACCCGGCGGCGGCGACGCAGCCGGCGGCGGACGCACCGGCTGGAACCTGGCCTGGAGCGTCAACCTGTGGGCGCGCCTGCATGAAGGCGACAAAGCCCTGGCCCTGATCACCGAGCAAATCAACCACCAGACCTATGAAAACCTCTTCAACCGTTGCGGCGTCCCCTTCCAGATCGACGGCAACCTCGGCACCACCGCCGGCATGGTCGAGATGCTCCTACAAAGCCAGGAAACCACCGCCGACGGCAAACCGCTCATCCGCCTCCTCCCCGCCCTGCCCTCCACCTGGGCCACCGGCAGCGCCAAAGGCCTGCACGCCCGCGGCGGCGTGACCGTGGACATGGCGTGGAAAGACGGCAAGGTGACCAGTTACCGCCTGACCTCCAAGCAGCCGCAAAAAGTAACGGTGCTGGTGAACGGCGAGACCAAACAAGTCACCGCCGGGAAAAACTGAGCGATCGTCTGTTTTGTGGCGATTTCATCGTCCCCGTTTTTTGCCCGGTTCAACTCTCCAGAATCCTGCGCGCCGTGGCGCGGCGTGACCCGCGGAGTTTCACGATCAGCCACACCGCCACCACCCCGTTGACCAGCAGCCAGAACAGGAAGGCGCGGGGAATCGAGCGGGCCACCGGCTCCGGCAGTTCGGCGAGGGAAAGCAAACTTCCCGAAGCGTAAAGCGGCAGGCTCACCGGGGAAATCCCGATGACCCACGACGCGACGGGATGCAGGCCGCACATCCCCAACACGGCGCCGACCATGACCGGCGCCACACCTGCCAGAATCACCGCCAGCCCGACCGCCCGGCCCCCACGCAATTCCAACAATGCCTGGAAAGCAAATCCCCCCGCAAGCATCACCGCGGTGAAATAACCGAGCATGGAAACCGGCACGTCTTGCCCCGGAAACCATCGCGACTCCACCAGACCCCGGGTGAAACCATACCAGCCCGCCGCCCCGGCAAGCGCCATCACGACCACAAACCAGGAGCTGGTCGCCTCATCCGAGAAAAACGGCAGCGAGCCGCCGCCCTTTTTCCGGGCCCTCCGCCAACCTCGGACCTGTAACTCCGGAGACGGCGTGATCAATCCGGCCAGCAAATACAACATCGCCAGCGTCACCACGCCATAAATGCCGGACATCACCACCGCCTCCATCGGTTCCGGCGCCCAGTTGAAAGCCTCCCCCGTGAAGCGGGCAAGGCCGCGGGACGGAAACAACTGCCCGCCGTCCACCAGCGGCAGCGCGTTTCCTAACAACAGCATCTGCGTCCAGACAAAGAAAACCACCGCCCACGACTTGCCCAGCAAATGGGATTCCGCACGCCGCCATTTCCGGCAAAGCATGACAATGAAAGTGAGGATCAGCCCGCCCTGTGCGAACAACGTGAAAACCACCTCGGAGAATTCCAGATTGAAAAACCTCACCGTCGGATCCAGCCGCCGCGCCACGGCCACCACCGCCCCCGCCGTCTTCGGCAGCAAGTCCGCCAGATGCTCCTGAACGACCGGCGTGATCGTCAGGTATTTGAAAAACACCATGCCGAACTTCGCCATCTGCGGGACCACCGTGTAGAGGCTGAACACCAATCCGATAGAAACCAGGAAAGCCCAGCGGCGGTTCCTCACCACCGAGCCCGTGACCAGACCGGTGAAGTGATAGAGCAGCGTCGTGCTGAAAAGAATCGCATAGAGCGGAAACCATGTGTGAAAAGACACCTCGCCCTTCCACAGCGCCCAGGCGGTGAACGGCAACGTGGCCCCCACCATCACGTATTCGCGCACCGGCAGGCCGAACAGATAGCCCAGCACCTTGGCCAGCGGAGGCATCGGGATCAGCCGCTGATAGTCGATCACCCCCTCGTCCCGCTCCGCGACGATCCCGCCCGCCACCTGCGCCGTGCCCAAAACGAACAGGATCAGCGCCTGAATCACCAGAACCGGAATGAGCGTGGTGCGCGCCGCATCCACGATTCCCGCGTTCGAGTGAACCTTCACTCCCGTGTAAAAAATGGAGAAAACAAAACCCGTAATCAGCAGGGTAATCAGCAGCGCCACGCCCAGCCCGCGCGGACGCAGCCGGGAACGACAGTAACGGCGGAAAATCGGATTTCCCCACCCCTTTCGGGCGGCGGCGGTGGATCGGTGAAGTGTCATGATTGGCGGTTGGATTCGGCGACTTCCACGAGGATGTCCTCAAACGACGAACGCTTTTCCTCGAAAGCGCGCAGGCGGATGCCTTGGGCGATCAGCCCTTCCATCAGATCGGCCTGATCGTCGTCGGAGCCGGTGAAATCAAACAACACCTGCTGTCCGGCGAGCTGCACGTTATGGACGGCGGGACGGGAGCCGATCCACTCGGCGGCCAACTCCTGTTTGCCTAACAACGTCACCGTCAGGCTCCGCTCGGTGCTGCCCAACTGTTGCCGCACCTGCTCCGCCGTGCCGGATGCGAGCAAGCGCCCGCGATTCATCACGCACAGCGAGGTGCACATTTCGGCAAGTTCGCTGAGAATGTGGGAGCTCACGAAAACCGTCGCGCCGGTGCCCGCCAGCTTCCGCAGGGCGTGCCGGAGATCGCGCCGGGCCAGCGGATCCAGCCCGCTCGCCGGTTCGTCGAGAATCAACACGCGGGGCCGGTGCAGCAGCGTTTTCGCCAGCACCACCCGCTGGGTCTGGCCGCGGGAAAGTTCCCGGCACCAACTGTTCCGCTGAGCGGTGAGCGCCACCTCCTCCAGACACTCTCCCACCCGCTCCAGTCGCCGCGCCCGGGAGCCGAGACCGTAAGCCGCGGCATGAAAATCGAGAAACTCCCACACCCTCAGATCCGACGGCACCGGCGCCAGATCCGGCATGTAACCGATGATCCGTCGCGCGCCCTCGATGTCCTCCTGAATGTCCACGCCATCGAGAAAAACATCGCCGTAAGTCGGCTCCATCAGCGTCGTGAGCACGCGGAATGTGCTGGTTTTTCCCGCACCGTTCGGACCGACCAGACCGAAAACCTCGCCGCGCGGCACCGTGAGCGTGAGGTCATTCACGGCGACGAAGTCTCCGTAGTCCACCCGCAGGTCGCGAATGTCGATGGCGGGCGTGCTGTCCGCCCCTGCGGAAATGTTAGACATCATGATGGAGGTTTATTGATCGAGTAAATCCCACTTTTCAGGCAGCGTCAGGCCGATGGCGGCGGCGTCCTTTTCCGCCTCGGCGCGGCGGCGCTGGCGCTCGGCCTCGTATGCGGCGCGTTGATCCGGCCGGAGCACCGCCAGCGTCGCCTGCTCGCGATTGCCTCCCGCCGTGATGCCGATTTCACCGCCCGCACCTTCCAGTTTCATCGAAGGATCATAGTCACGGGAGCCGCGGGCCATGATGCCGAACACCTGGTCGCGCTGAGCGTCGTCGAGCTTGACGATGGAATCCACCCGCTCCACGCGCATGTCCGCCTCCTGCTGCACCCGTTGCGAACGTTCCGCCAGGCGCTCGGTCTTGAACGCGGCCAGCTTGTCGCCCGTCAGCGTTTTTTCCATGAAGGCATCCAGGCCCTCGTCCTGCCGCGTGTTTTGCATCTCCCGGGTCAGATCCTCCAGCGAGGTATTGCCGTTGTTCACCAGCTCGGTCCACTGCTTCGCGTCCTCCTCGGTTTTCTGCGTGAACCATTGCTTCAACGATTCCTGTTGGGCGGGCGTGAGATTGTATTTCCGCGTCAGCTCGCCGGTCAGGCTGTCGGTCTGCCTCTCACCATCCCGAATCCGGATGCGTTCGAAAAGCGGGGCGAGATCGCGCAGCAGCGGTTGGGCGCTGCGGAAAATATCGTCGGGAGTCACCTTCCGGCCTTCGCGAAAATCCTCGGCGAGGTTGCGCAAGCCATCGGTCACCGTGCGCCCCGGACGCCCCTTGGCACCGCTGGCTTCCAGCGCGACGATCTGATTCCGCGCGCGCTTGAGCTCGTGCTCCAGCCTGTCCGCCCGCACTTCCGGCGAACCATCGGCTCCGGGCAAACTGTCGTGAAAAAGACCCACCCCCACCCCACCGACCAACAGGCCAATGACGAGAGGGACCAACGGACGAATGGATGAGGACAAGGACATCGAGGCGGGACGGTGCGGGGCGAATGTGAAGATTTGATGAAGAGTTTTAGAATTCTTCCCGGCCTCCCGTCAATGTCCGCCCATCCCCGATCACCACCATCCCGACGATGCGGGTGACCGTGATCCCGGCCCATAGTTATCAGGTCGCCAAAGCGTTTTGAGAAAACAGGCAAATGGGAAGAGCCGCGCTCGCCATTGCCAAGATCAATGGATTGAGCCGAGACGGGCTTCAAATGTTCTCTCCGAATGATTACAATGGAAACCCATGAGTTGAAATCAACGTCTTGATCGATTGCGAACAACCATATATATTATTAATCCCGCCAGAATGGACGCGCCGGACACCCATATCAACCGATTGTATTTTCCCGATCGAATTGTCTCTCTGGTTATCACCGGATGATTTTCAGTTCCGCCTGTTTTCCATTTGTTTGTTTCTCCGGCGGTTTGCGGCATCTCCTGCCAATTCTGGGTTCTTGGATCCCTTTGATTCCTTGATTTCTCGGCGGCAGCTTGGGCCAGATCCAGGAAAGACAGGGGCTGCTTCGCCGGGTCGAAACCGTCAACCTGCTGGAGAATCAGCCGGGCTTCCGGTTCGGGAATCCAACTGGGAGCGGCTGAAGACTGGTCTGGAGAAATCATAATGGCGAAACGACCGCCATCCATCGGGCTCCTTTTATTGGCTCCCTCTTTGGAATAGTCATAATTCCACGTTCGGCTGATGGCAAACAATCTACGCCCCCATCGATCTCTCAAAATCCCTTGCCCTGATTCGATTTCATGGGTATTGGGAACGATTGCCAGGGTGTTGATGAGCGCGATTTGGCTCGGACTATTTTCCATCAATTGACGGACAAGCGGCATCTCGTCAAACGATGATGGAAGCGGTTTTCCGGGAATGAGAAAATCATCAACGAGACTGAACTCAATATTCCTGCATATGTGCATAACAGGTGTCGAAACGGATCGGGCAATCGACAATTCGATCAAGCAGACGATGCAGATAATAAAAAATATGTTTTTTTTCATTCGGACCAACGGTTGGATTTCCGGAATCGTTTTACTGTTGTGGGAGTGAATTTTGATCTTTCTGGAGTAGTGCCGCTAACGGCTCCGAGTCCGCCAGACATGCTTTGTTGAATTCCATGGGATGCATGTCATTCAGTCGCTTCTTCTGAGTCCTTCCTGCCTGACTTCCAAAGGACTGTTCCCGCTTTTCTGCTCTCCATCGAGGAATCAATTTCGCTCCGGTAGCCTTTCAAAAAAAACCGAGAGTTTGACAAGGCGCAAATTTCCCGCAGATCGATCCACCCGAAAAGCGCCTGACTCTCGGGAATAAAGGGTCCGGTCTTACGACCATGGGGCAAGTGCGATAAAATCCCGCACAGCTCTTTCCCGCGCTACCGATTCTTCAAATCCACCCCCCATTGAGCCCCTCCACTTGACTTGCAGCCCCCCGGAAAGGCAGGCTGCGCGCCCGTGTTCCTCTCCGCCACCCTTTTCCAAGAAACCCGCGGCACCGCGTTTTTCCGGGTGCTTGCGGGGAAAAACGCGGCGTTTTACGTGGATGTGCTGGATGCTCTGGAGCGCGAATCCGCGGATCGCCCGGACGGCATGGCCCGCGAGGAGGCGATTTTGATCATCGCGGAAGTGCTGGAACGCCATCCGGACATGGATTTCGACGAGGAATCGGAAATGCCCGCCTCCACCCCGCGCGACCGTGGACGACTGCTGCTGGACCATTTGATCCAATGCCGCTGGCTGGAAGAACCACCGCGCCGCGATTGGCGGCGGACCGTGCATTTCGACGCCCACGGCTCGACGCTGATGGCCGCGCTGCGGAAAATCGCCTGGCCGGATGCTGCGGTTTTCACCGACAAGCTCATCGCCGTGTGCGCGATGCTGGCGGATGAGGTCGAGTTGCAGAGCCGACCGTGGCAGATGGTGGAAAACTGCCTGTCAAACGTGAAGGAAGGCCTCAACGAGTTGCGGGCCATGCAAAAATCCGTGCAACGCCTGACCCGGCGGCAGTTGGAGGAAAATACGCTGAAAGGCAACCTCGCGGTGGTGTTCGATGACTACGCGGAACAAATTTCCCACGCCTGTTACGGCGAGTTGGTCCGCGCGCGGCTGCCGCTGCGCCTGCCGGAAGCGGTTAGAAGGATCGGCGACCGCCTGCTGGGCGACGGCGGGGCGATGGCGGAAATGCAGACCGAAGTGCTGCGGCGCAACCCGGCGATGAGCGCGGAAACGGCGCGGGCGAAAGTCCGCAACTCGCTCGACGAACTCGCGTCATTGTTAGAAACGGTGTTGCCGATGGCGGATGAGATCGACCGCCGCACGGCGGATTTCACGCGGCGGTCGCTGTCGCGTTTCCGTTATTTGCAGGATGTGACCGGCGAGCGGCGCGGCGAGGTGCGGAGTTTTTTCGAGGCGGTGAACGGCCTGCTCGCAGGCAAACGGCTGTCGCACGCGCCGGATTTACCAACGCTGCCGGGTTTGCATTTGCCGGAGGCGCGGCTGCCCGCCGGACTGGACTCGCTGTATGCGCCGCCGGTGCGCCGGGCCGCGCTGGAGCAGGACGCGTTCGAGGACACGGTGGACGACGACGACCGCGCCACCGGCCTGCGCGACATGCAGCGGTCGTTGCGCGAATCCCTCTCCGTGCAGCGGGCGAACTCCTTCGTGAACGGCCTGCCGGGAGGCAAAGGCGCGCGGATTGACAGTGGCGAGCTGCCGATCACCGACGAGAGCGGATTTTCAGATTTGATCGCCCTGCTGCTGCATTCGCAATCCTCCGAAGCCCGCTACCGGTTGGAGGTGGAGCGTTCGCAGGAGGAAACCAGCACGCCCGTGATGGACACGCTGCCGGGCTGCGTGGTGGAACGATTTGCCGTGATTAAAAAATGAACGATTCCCCAGAAATTCAGGAAATACCCGAAATACCGGAACCAACCGGTCCTGTCGGCCTCATCGCCTTACCGGAAACGGAAAAGGCGCGGCTGTCGGAAGCCTTGCAGGAGCTGTTAGCCCATGGCTCGATTCTCGGTTTGGAAACCGGACGCTCGGCCATGTATCACTGGTGCCGCCAGAATTTGGAGTGGCTCAAGGAAGCGGCCGCGCTGATCGGGCTGGAGGTTTCATTGCTGCACGAGGAGCGGTTGGTGCAGGCGCTGCCACGAGTCGCCTCGCTGCGGTTGAATTTGCGCCAGGACGCCACCCTGGTCTGGCTCGCGCTGTGGTATGCCCTCGACGTGCGCTGGCGGGACGAGGGTGAGTCGCAGGCATTTCTATCCGTTTCCGAACTGAACGCGCTGCTCAAGGACCAGCTCCTGCCGGATGCGGTGGGACTCCTGCCGCGCGGCCGCTTGCGGGAAATCCTGCGGCAGGCGGCGCGCTTCAATTTGATCCGCTTTTCCCTGGCCGAGCCGTTCGAGGAATCCGGCATCGAGGTGCTGCCGGCCATCCGCCGTGTGCTGCCATTCCGCGATCTAACGGCGTGGACCGAGTCGGCGTCCGCATTCACCCAGCCGCAGGCCGATGAAATCGAAGAAACCGAAGAGGAGGAAGAATCATGAGCCGCGCCATCCGACTTTCAAAAATCCATGCCCTGAACTGGTATGGCTACCGCGACTCCCTGCCGGTGAAGGGCAATCTCGTGCTCGCCGGCGTCACCGGTTCCGGCAAGTCGATCCTGATGGATTTGCTGATGCTGGTGCTCGTCGGCCCGGAAAAAGCCCACCACCATTTCAACCGCAGCGCCACCGGCTCGCGCAGCGACCGCACGATCAAGGGTTACTGTTTGTTAGACACGAAGCGCGAGGAAAACGGCCAGCCGCAGTATTTCCACGACAAGGGCGTCACCACCTACATCGCCGCCGAATTCACCTGGCCCGACGACTCCCGCGCGGAAACCTGGGGCCTGCGCTTCGAGTTCCGCAACACCGCGGAAAACGACGGCTCCACCACGCCGTTCTTCTGCCCCTGCGCCCTCGATCGCGATGACTTTCTAACCGTTTCACCGGAAGACGGAAAACAGCGCCCCCGCTCGTCGGCCGACTTCAAGGCCTTCATCGAGTCCCGCAGCGGCCGGACCTTCGCCTCGTCGCGCGAATACCTGCGCGACATGGCGAATGGCAGCCACCTGAATTTCAACAAGGACGTGTTGGAACGGTTGCTGCCGAGCGCGATGTCGTTCACGAACTTGAAAAGCTTCGACGACTTTTGCCGCCGTTTCGTCCTGCCCGGCGAGGCCGTGCCGGTCGAGGACGTCGTCGCCAGCTATCGCGATTTCGAGTCCTACGAGCGCGAGCTGCGCGAACTGCGGGCGCAGCTCGACAAGCTCGTCCACATCCGCGGACTTTCTAACACCTTGAAGAACTCCAGCCGCGACCGCGACGTCGCCCGCTATCTAACGGCGGAAACCGGCTGGGACCACGCCGCGGCGGACGTCGCCAGCATGGAGGGTCATTTGCAAAAACTCCGCGCCGCCTTCGCCGATGACGAGCAGCGCCTCGCCGAATTGAGCGAACTCACGCGCGAAGCGGAAATCCGCCGCGAACAACTCCTCGCCCTGCTCAACGAATCGTCCGACGGCAGGCTCTACAAGGAACTGGCGGAACGGATCCGCGCCCTGGAAATCGAGATCGAGCGGCTCCGCGAGGTTTCCCGGAAAATCGACGGCGGCCTGCGCGCACGCGTGAAAAACGCCCGCCGCTGGATGGCCGAGATTGAAAAAGCACCCATCCAGCCGCCCATCATCACCGGCGATCTCGACCACGCGATTCGTCTGTTAGGCGAGTGCGAGGTGGGAGAAACCTCCAACGCGCTCTCCCACATCGCCTCGGTGGCGGACCATCTCTGCAAGCAACTGCGCGACCGTTTCACCACCGACGCCACCGAACTGCGCCGCCTCCGCGCGGAACGCTCCGACCTTGAATCCCAGATCGACGCGCTGCGCCGAGGCCTGCCTCCCCTGCCCCAGCCGCTGCTCCACGCCTGCCGCGAGGCCCTCGGTCAATCCGCCGCCCAGGCCCTGCGCGAGCTTTGCGAAGTGACGGATGAAAACTGGCGCATCGCCATCGAAGTCGCCTTCACCGAGAAATTCGCGGTGGTCGTGGAAAAGCAAAACTACGACGCAGCACTGGCAATTTTACACGGCCTGAACGCCGCGAAATCCGGCAATTCCGCGCAATCGCTCATCCACCCGGAGCGTGCTGACAAGCCGGGAAAAATTCTCAAGAACTCGCTCGCATCGAAAATTCAAACCACCCACCCGATCGCCCGCGCGGTCATCGACGAGTGGTTCGGCGACGTCATTTGCGTGGATTCGTTAGAAGAACTCTGCAAGCACCCCGCAGCGATTCTGCCGGACGGCCTGATCGTCCGCGGCACGCTCGTCCAGCGGGCGCGGCATTACGACGGACTGCCCTTCGTCGGCGAGGGCGGCTTGAAGCGCCAGCTCGAAGCCAAGCTCGCGCGCTTCACGGAAATCGAGGCCGGCATCCGGCGACTGGAACCCATCGAGCGCGAAATCGAGCGGATCATCGAGGCCCGGCGCAAGGACATCGAAGACCACGTTTCCACCTCGCAGGAACTCGTGCGGATCGAAGCCCTGCCGCGTCTCAACGACGAGCACGACGCGCTGATGGAAAAAATCCAGGCGATCGATTCCGGTTCCTTCCAAGAACTCGAAGACGAGGCGCAGTCGAAAAAGGAACAAATCGCCGCTTGGCGAAAAGAGGAACTCGCGGTCTCCAGCAGAAGTGTCAAAAAAGAAATCGAACAGGCCGAACGCGTTCTAACCGCCCGCAAGGAGGAAGCCTCACGCCGCGAGGATGAGTTTTCCCGGGCCAAGCTCGCCATCGACATCGTTTCCCACCTCCAGCGCTACCGGGCGTGGAAGGAGGAAATGGCCGGGCGCTACCCCGCCGCCGACGTGCAGTCGCGCAAGTTCGCCGAAGCCGCCAACGATGCGGAAAAAATCATTTTGGAAACCACCGGCGACCTCAAGGTGGCGATGGTCGATTTCAAAAAAACCTTCCAGCCCAAGTTCGACGACCTGCCGGAAAACGGCCGCGACACCGCCGCTTACGAGAAAGTGCTGTCGAAAATCGAGGACGCGAACATCCCCGAATACGAGCGCAAGTCCGCCGCCGCGCGCAAACACTGGGGCAACCTTTTCCGCACCCAGGTGCTCAGCCGGATGCAGCAGGCGCTCAAGAACGTCGAGAACATCATCTCGCTGCTCAACCACCAGCTCAAGCGGCCGATCGGCCACGACCGCTACAAGATCGCGGCCATCCGCAACCCGGACTTCCGTTTCTATCGGGAACTCATCGACCTCAACGCCCTCCATCACGAGGACGAGCTGTTCTTCTCCAGCATCGGCGAGGAACTCCGCGCCGCGCTCGACGGTTTCCTCCAGACGCTGGTGAAAAACGCCAACAGTCCGGAAGCCGCTAGATTGTTAGACTACCGCCAGTATTTCGACTACGACCTGCTCGTCACCGACATCCGCGATCCCGATTCCAAACCGGTCAGCGTGGACAAACAGAGCGGCAAGATGAGCGGCGGTGAAAACCAGAGCCCGTATTTCGTCGCCATCCTCGCCAGCTACCTGCACGCCTACAACCGCCACGAAACGCGCTGGAAAGAACCGTCGCTCGCCCTCGTGCCGATCGACGAGGCGTTCTCGAAACTCTCCGGCGAGCGCATCCAGGACTGCCTCAAGGCCATGGCAGAACTCGACCTGCAAGGCATGTTCTCCATGTCCAGCGGCAACATTCCGTATGCCTTCAGCCTCTGCGACGAGCTCATCGTCATCACCAAAAAGGAAGAACGCCGCGGCACGCGGGTCGGCATCCGCAACGTGCCGAGCGTGCTGTTCCGCGACACCGCGGAAGGCCGCAAGTGGATGCAGGAAAATGAATCATGAGCCGTCACCCGTGCTGCTCGCACTCGCCGGGCGCTATCGGAATTCCAAAGCCGGCCGCGAAGGCGGCACGGCGGATTTCCTGGCGGATTTCCGCGAATTGTTAGCCTCCGCCAAAAGCCTCGATGGCGACGCCCGCGTCCGCGCCATCGACGACCTGCGGCGCGCCGAACACGAGTCCGGCGGCCTGCTCACCCTTGACCTCCATCCCCGCGACCCGCAGATCATCTACAAAGCCCGCCTCCGGCCCGCCGGTGAAGCCTGGTTGTTCGAGCGCATCGGCCAAACCTCGCCATCCACCCGCAGGACCGAACTCGCCGCGTTTTTCCAACAGCACGCCGACGCGCCGCACCCCGGCTGGCGGGAGTGGTTGCAGAATCTCGCCGCCGCCGCGCTTTCAGGGAAAAACATTTCCCCGTTCGAACGCGACGACTCAGCCCTCAATGCGGAACTGCTCCGCGTCATCGCCGCCGTTCTAACATGGCGGGAGGAATCCCTGATCCGCTTCGCCAGTTCCGTCATTTGCGGGAACTCGAAACGCCTCAAGATTCTCGAACCCAGACTGCTGCAAGCCCTCCGCGCCGTCACCGGCAATCCGGAGGTGACGCTGGAAACCTATCAGATTCTGGAAAAACCGCGCTCCGTCCTGATTCACGGCCCGCTCGTTCTCGACCTGCCCGGCGGCCCGCTCGATCTCGGTTTGCTCACCGGTCCGGTCTCCATTTCCGGCACGGACCTCGAACTGGCCGGAACGATCCGCTGCGCCGCCACCGCCTGCCTCACCGTGGAAAACGAAGACGTCTTCCGCGAGCTCGCCAAACGCAACCCGGGAATCCTGTTAGTCCACACCAGTTTCCCCGGTGCCGCCACGCGCCTGCTGCTCACCCGCCTGCCCGGAGAAATGACATTCCACCACTTCGGCGACAGCGATCCGGCCGGTTTCGACATCCTGCGGGATCTGCGCGAGAAGACCGGAAAATCCTTCCAGCCCGTCGGCATGGAATTTCGCCCCGGCCCCGACGCCGAGCCACTCACCCCCACGGAACGCAAAGCCGTCGAACGCCTGCTGGAATCTCCGGTAATAACAGACGTTGGCACCGCCCTCCAAGCCATGCTCGATCACGACACCAAAGGCGACTTCGAACAGGAGTCCCTCGGTCATGCGGGATTGCTGCGCGTGTTGGAGCAAGTCCAAGGCTGACGGTGGGGATAAGGAGGGTGGGACTCCGGCCCACCTGCCGGTGAAATGAGAAAGAGCCGGGCTTCGCGCTTCCCTTCACCGCGCATCGGCAGGCTGACCGGGTTCAGAGCCCCTTGGCAAGGAGGGGCGATATCCGATCGCCCCGCCCATGAGGAGCCAATGAAAAGCGCATTGCTCGACTCATTGGCTTTCCATGGGCACGGCGGACGGATTCCGCCGCTCCTTGGAGCGTGCCAAGGAGGGG
>CAYXZE010000016.1:0-18139 GCA_964469395.1 uncultured Luteolibacter sp. | reverse complement strand
GCGGCTTTTTCCGGAGTGATGAGCGTGCCGTTGGTGGAAATGGTGAGCTTGAGGCCTTGTTCCGTCGCGTAATCCACGAGATCGAAAAAGCGTGGATGGATCAGCGGCTCGCCACCGGAGAACAGCAGCGACGGGATGCGGTAGGCGGCCAGATCGCGGACGACGGCCTGCATTTGCGGCCAGTCGAGCTCGCCGGGGTAGCGGGCGGCCATGGAGTCCGAGTAGCAATGGACGCAGCGGAGATTGCAGGTGCGGGTGATGTTCCAGACGACGATGGGTTTGCGGGTGCTTGCGCTGGCGGCGGCATCCGGGCCGAGGCCGTAGCGGAGTCCGTCGGCGGGTTGATCATGGCCGGTCCAAAGGCGGGTGAGGTTGATCATAAGATATGTGAGTTAGATGTTGGAGATGGCTGGCTTGTGTGAGCCCGGTTGATAGGAGCAGGAAGGATCTTCGGCGAACGGATCGCCGGTCAGACCGTAGGCGCGGGCGCGGGAACCGCCGCAGATTTTCCGGAACTCGCAGCGGCCGCATTTGCCGCCGAGTGCGTCCGAGTCCCGCAGGGAAATGAAGAGCGGGTGTTCCCGATAGATTTCGGCCACGTGGCGGTCGCGGGCATTGCCGCAAGCGAGTGGCAGGAATCCGCTGGGGCTGACGATGCCGGTGTGGGAAATGAACATGACTCCGCGGCCGTCGCGGATGCCGAGCGGCGCACGGAAACCGGGGCGGCCCGAGGGGCCGCCTTTTCCGCGCTGGGCAAGCACCCGCCGGAAATGATGGCCTTCCGTGGTCTTGATGCCGAAGGGGACCTTGCCGACGAGATCCGACATTTTCTCAAAGACGCGTTCGAGGTCGTCGGGATCGGGCATGTCGGCGGCACCTGCGCGACCGGTTGGGACTAGGATGAAAACGCTCCACATGACGGGTTTCCACTGGAGCATGAGATCGCGGAAGGCGGGGTACTCGTGGAGGTTTCCCTTGGTTAGAGTGGTGTTGATCTGGATGGAGATGCCGGCGTCCTCCGCCATTTCCATGGCCCGGAGCGTGCGGTCAAAAGTGCCGCGCACGCCACGGAAGGCATCGTGGGTTTCGCGGGTCGCGCCATCCAGGCTCAATGAAAGCCGCTCGATGCCGGAGGCGCGAATGGCGTGGAAGTCCGATTGAATGAGCCGTTCGGTGGCGGACGGGCTGAGTGCGACGCGCAGCCCGGCGGCACTGGCGCGGGCGGCGATATCTAACACGTCCGGCCGCTCCATCGGGTCGCCGCCGGTGAGGACGAGCATCGGCGGCTTGAGTTCCGCGAGTTGATCCACCACGCGCTCCGCCTCGGTGCGGGTGAGTTCGTTCGGGTCGCGGCGGTATTGGGCCTCGGCGCGGCAGTGGGAGCAGGCGAGGGCGCAGGCGCGGGTCATTTCCCAGAAAACGAGAAAGGGGCGTTCCGCGAAAGGGTCTCTCGCCGGCGGGCGTTGGTCTTGGGGGCGTGGCCGGGAACTGGTTTTTGGCGGTGCGGGCAGCGGCATCACGGACGGAGTGTGGCAGCGGGTTTTGAAAATGAAAAGTTAATCACGAAAAAATTTTCGTCGATCTGGCTCCGCGGTTTCTTTAGCACCAGAACCCGCGCTGCGCTGGAGTGTGGAAAGCAGAGTAACTTGGCTGGAAAAATGGGGAAAGGATGTCCTCCACGACAGGCTGGGACAGGATGTCCCAGCCACAATTGCGTCTCAAGTTCCTCGGGAGGTATCCCGGTGCGAACAATTTCTCGACAGTGGTCTCACGGGCACCTTCAAATGGCGCGGGTGGTTGGTGGCGGCTTGTTCGCCACCGGCGCCATGACGCTCAGCGGGTATGTTCTCGGGCTGAAGGCCGGCTGGTCGCCGGTTTCCGAGGAGGTGCCGGGGAAGTGAAAAAGCATGTTCACCTATAGCAAACTCGCCCAAGCCGGGATCGCCGCCGTCAGTTATCTGGCGGAGGTTTCGTCGGAAAAGCGTCTGGCGGGAAGCGCCGAGATCGCGGAGTCACGCCAGCTTTCGCGCCAGCTCGTCGCGAAAATCCTCACGATGCTGTCCAGTGCGGGGCTGGTGGACGGGAAGCCGGGGCCCGCCGGGGGCTATCAGCTCGCGCGTCCGGCTTCAAAAATCACGTTGCTCGACGTGGTGAAGGTGTTCGAGAACCCGCAGGACCGGGTGATGTGTCCCTTCGGGCCGAACTGGTGCGGCGTGGAGCCGAATTGCCCGCTCCACAACACCTTGCTGGAAATGCACCAGAAGGCGCTGGACCGTCTTGATGAGGAGACGTTCCAGCAGTTTGTCGGGCAGTCGCCTTGAGGCGGCGGGGGCGGGATGTGGAGCTGCCTTGCGCTTCAGGGTGGGGGCGGGTCCGTCGGGAAATCGTGTTGAATGCGGACGATGCGAAACAATCCCCGGGGAGCGGGCATCAGGGTGTCCCACCAGATCGTGCCGTTGTGGCGATAGCGGAGTTGCAGGGCGCGGACTCCGCCACCGAGCAAGAGGGCGAGCCCTTCGGCGAGGGTGATGGCGGCGATCTCCGGGACGTAGCCTGAGGCGGCGTATTTCGGGATGACTTCCATGAGCTCGGTATGGGTGCGAACGTCTTCGAAAAGCTGGCGGAGCGTGGCTTCATCGAGCTCGGATTGATGGAGATCCGGAAGCGGGGCGGGGTTGTTCATGAGGCGGCGGGTTCGATGGATGGGTGTGCGACCATGCCTTGGCGGGGTTTGCGGGCGACGAGGAATACCGCGTTTTTCGGGGCGGGGCAGACTTCATGGCAGATTTTGCAACCGGTGCAGAAATCCGGATTCACGCGGGGCCTGCCCTGCTCGACGGTGATGGCTCCATCCGCCGGGCAGCGCTCGGAGCAGACCGAGCAGAACGATCCCTGATAGGCGAGGCAGAAGCGGTCGAGGATCAGCGCGAGCGGAGGAGTTTCCTCACCCGGCGGGATTTGCCGGGGCGTTTCCTCGACGGGAGGTTCCGCGCTTTCCGGGCGGCGGCCGAGCAGGGAGCGAAACAAATCACGGCGGGTGATGGCGCTCATTGTTTCTGGAGAGGCGGCGGGGCCAAGGGTGGTTTGGGGTCCGTCAGGTAGGTTTCGCGGTTGTCGAAGGCGGCGTCGGGCGCGTGGCACTGGAGGCAGTTCTGGCGCTCGGGGTGGGAGGTGCGGATCGCCTGTTCGCGCCCCGGGCCGTGGCATGCCATGCAGTTCTGGCGCATCCAGACCGGGTGTGGAGTCGTGGGGGGCGACGTGCCGTAGGCGCGGGGACCGGCTCCGGCGGAGGTTTTTCCGATGAAGGTGTTTTCCACGACGAGTCGCGCCCCGCGTGGTTCTGTTAGGTGGCGCGTGCCGTCGGCGGGAACGTGGCAGGAAGTGCAATTGGTGATCCATGGATGGCTCATTTCGGCGGGACGCTTGCCGCCGATCACCAGGTTTTCGCCCTGGCCGTGGCATGACATGCAGGAGCTGACGCTGAGTGTGTCGATGGTGTGCGGGATGACCGGAGGAGCTCCGTCATAGGCGCGGAGAGCGGCGCGGCGTTCCACGGCGGTTGCGCGTTCCTCCGGGGTGGCGATGGCGGTTCCGGGCGGAGGCGTGGCGGCGCGGGGGAGATCCGCGAGGGTGAATTCCCAGTCACGGTTGGCGAGCCACTTGGTATTGGCGATTTCCTTGTATCTGGGAGCCGCCGGGATTTCCGATGGCGGAGGCGTGGCGGAAGTTTCGCGCTCCTCGGTAACAGGTGATTTGTTACGCGCGGTCTGCCGCTCGGTTTGGCGCATGCCCATGAAGAATCCGGAGACGGCCAGCATGCCCGCCATCAGGAAGACCACGGCGAGGGTCTTGCGGTGGTGGCGGAAGTAATTCTCGATGTCGTGGCTGTCCATGGCGGCTCAGGCTTTGCGGATCCGGGCCGCGCATTTTTTGTAGTCCGGCTCCTTTGAGATCGGGCAGAAGGCGTCCAGCGTGAGGTTGTTGATCAGGCGTTTCTCGTCGAAGAACGGGACGAACAAGGAACCTTTGGGCGGTCTTCCGCGGCCGTTGAGCCAGGCGGTCAGGGTGATTTCCCCCCGACGGGTGGAAACGATGACGGGATCGCCGTTCCGGATGCCCGCCGCCGCGGCGTCGTCCGGGTGGACCTCGCAATAACTGTTAGGCATCGCGCCGCGGAGTTGTGGCACGCGCATGGTCATGGTGCCCGAGTGCCAGTGCTCGATCACGCGTCCGGTGCAGAGCCAGAAGGGGTATTCGGCATCGGGCTCTTCCGGATGGCGCTCGAAGGGGCAGAACCAGATTTGCGCGCGGCCGTCCCCGGTGACGGAGTGATAGAAATCGACGCCCCTGCCCTTGGCGACAAACGGATCCTCGCCTTCGACAAAGCGGTAGCGGGTTTCCTTGTAGGAGCCGTCCGGTTGTTCGACAACGGGCCAGCGCATGCCGGTGGCTTTGACAAGCTCGTCGTAGGGGGCGACGTGCTTGTGTTTCAGGTGGGTGAGCGGGCGGTATTCCTCGTAGAGCGTGCGGTCCGCGTTGATGTCGTGAAAATGGGCGTAGTCCCAGACGGGCACCTCGTTTCCGGCGTCATCCTTGAAGCTGAAGATGAATTTGCCGTTCTTGTCTTTCATGCCCGGATGGCCGAGTTCGAACAGGCGGCGGGCGATGGCGAGGGTCATCCAGAGATCCTCGCGGGCCTGGCCGGGCGGGCGGACCATTTTGAACCATTGCTGGGTGCGGCGCTCGGAGTTGCCATACGCGCCGTTTTTCTCGACCCACAGCGCGGCGGGCAGCACGAGGTCCGCGAGTTCGGTGGTGGCGGTCGGATAGACGTCGGACACGATGAGGAACTTGTCTTCGAGTCCGGTTTTCGCGGTGTAGAGTTTCTTGAGGTTCGGCAGTGTCTGGCCGGGATTGGTCGCCTGGACGATGATGGTGTCGATGTCGCCGCCCTTGTCCTTGGGCGTGCAGAATTTCTCGAACAACAGCACCGTGTGATAGCCGATGGTTTCCTTGATGCGTCCGGCGGGGAGGTTCCAATAGGTTTCGCATTGCGCGCGGTGCTTGGCGTCCGCGACGAGGCGTCCGCCGGGGAGCGTGTGGCAGAGCGTGCCGACTTCGCGGGCGGTGCCGCAGGCGGAGGGTTGTCCGGTGAGCGATGTGGGGGCGTCTCCGGGTTTGCCGAAATGGCCGCTGAGCAGGTGGATGCCGTGGACGAGCCGGTTGATCGCGGTGCCGCGGGTGTGCTGGTTCATGCCCATGCACCAGGTGGAGGTGATGCGGATGTCAGGATTCGCGAACAGGCCGCCTAACATTTTCAGATGCTCCACGGAGAGTCCGGAGAGTTTGCTAACATATTCCGGCGTGTATTCGGCGACGCGTTTCCTGAATTCCCCGAAGGTGATCGGCACGCCGAGAAGATCGGGTTTGGAGATGTCCGCGTCGGCACGGAAGGCACAGTGGTTTTCGACGAATTTCCTGTCCCATGCGCCGCGCGCGATGAGTTGTTGGGCGATGCAGTTGGCGATGGCGAGGTCGGTCTGCGGGCGGAATTCCAGATAGTGGTCTGCGAATTCCGAGGTGCGCGTGCGGCGCGTGCCGAGGTCGATGATGGTGACTTTCTGTCCGCGGCTGCGGCGGTCGAGAATGCGTGAGAACAGGACCGGGTGCATTTCCGCCATGTTGTTTCCCCACATGAGCAGGACATCGCAGGTGTCGAGGTCGTCATAACAGCCCGCGGGTTCGTCAACACCATAGGTCGAGATGTAGCCGGTGACGGCGGAGGACATGCAGAGGCGGGCGTTGGGTTCCGTGTGGTTGTTGGAAAGGCCGCCCTTCATGAATTTGGTGGAGGCGTATCCCTCGGGGATGGTCGATTGGCCGGAGGTGTAGAAGCCGAGGCCCGCGGGGTTTTTCATGATGCGCCTGGCGACGATGTCGATGGCCTCTTCCCATGAGATTTTTTCCAACACGCCATTGCGGCGGAGCATTGGATCTGTTAGACGGTCCCTGCCATAAAGGATGCCGCCGACGTGATAGCCTTTCACGCAAAGCAATCCCTTGTTCACGGGGGCGTCCGGGTGGCCGGCGATGGCGACGATTTTTCCATCCTTCACGCCGACTTTCACATGGCAACCGGTTCCGCAAAAGCGGCACGGAGCCTTGTTCCACGTGATGCCGTCCGCCGGTCGGGCCGGAGCCGCGGGCGACAGCGCGCCGGCACGGGAGGCGGCGGCGGCACTGGCGGCGGCGAGGGCGGATGTTTTGAGGAAGGTGCGGCGTTCGATTGGATTCATGGCGCGGTCTCGGTGGGTGGAAGTTCATCGAAGCCGACGTAGATCACCTCGACCTGCTCGACGCCCGGCAGGGCCGCGAGCCATTCATGGAGATCATGGGCGGCCTTCACGCCGGGAGTATCGGCGGCGAGGGGTTGCCAGCGGTCTTGAGCGGTGCCTAACGAGACTTCGGGACGGGCGGAAATCCGCGCGCGCGCCGAATCCGCCAGAGCGGCGTCCGGCGAAAATTTCAGGAGAAGTCCGTTCACAGGCATGAGGCTGGTATTCCTTTCGCGTTCGTTTTGACAAATCACGCCGTGCCTTCAAGAATAAACGAATATTTTTTCTTGAATCACCCGGGCAAAGTCCGTTATGCGTTTGCCAACGGAAGCGTCAATCATGCGCTTCATGGAAATCAGAGGAAATCATGGCCACGGGAACCCGACTTGGAAGGTGGATGTTTTTCGGGGCGATCATCGTGATTGCCCTCTGGTTCGTCGGTGCCTTGGCGATGCCCTGGCTGCAACGCGAGCGGGACCGGCCCGGGCGGGCGCTTTCCGGGAAGGCTCCGGGCGGATTCACTCATCCGGTGGTCATCCGGGAATCCGGCGGCGCGGCTCTGGTGGACTCCGGGAAAAAAGATTTTCACGGCCAGCCGGTGATGGTCGCCTGCGCCACTTGTCATGACACCCGCAGCCCCGATTTCCAGAATCTCAGCGGCGAGCAGCTTGATGAATTTCATCAGGGCCTGAAATACCAGCACGGGGCGCAGACCTGCCTGAGCTGTCACAACGCGAACGATTATGATACTCTGAAGCGCGCCGACGGGCGTCCGCTGGAGTTTTCCGAAAGCATGCAATTGTGCGCCCAGTGTCACGGGCCGCAATACCGGGACTATCAGAACGGCAGCCACGGCGGCATGAGCGGGTATTGGGATTTGAAACAAGGCCCCCGCGAGCGGAATACCTGCACCCACTGCCATGATCCCCACCACCCGAAGTATCCCCGGGTCATGCCCGTGTTTCCGCCGAAGCCGGTGATCGGCGAATCCATATTACCGGTGGAAAACCATCATCCCCGCTGACTTCCAACCATTTTTTCATGGAAAACCAACCCACAAACGAAGGCTGCGGCAGTGGCTGCGGATGCCACCGGGAACCCGGCGGGCAAGGCGACGCCACCCGGCGCAACCTGCTCAAGGCCGCGGGCGTCACGCTCGGTGCCGCCGCTTTCGCCAAAGCCCTTTCACCCATCGTCAACTGGAGTCGCGAAAATCTATCAGTTGATGAGTTTCTCCAGCAGCATTACCGCGAGCTCGACAAGGAGCAGCTCGCCGCGGTGCTCAAGCGCCTGGAGCAGGAAACGAAGAAAAACTACGGCGCGGACGTCACCATCGGCGATCACCGCCCGCAGAAGGGCGTGAAATTCGGTTACGCGCTCAACCTCAGCATCTGCATCGGTTGCCGCCGCTGCGCCGAGGCCTGCCACCACGAGAACAACCACGACCGGGCGACGGGGAACAGTTATATCCGCGTCCTGGAAATGCAGAAGGGCTCGATGGATCTCGAGCACGGAAACGCCCACTACGATCACCCCGTGCCGCATCCGGACAAGTTCTACATGCCGGTGCAGTGCCAGCAGTGCGACAATCCGCCCTGCGTTCATGTCTGCCCTGTGGAGGCCACTTGGAAAGAGGACGACGGAATCGTGGTCGTGGATTATAACTGGTGCATCGGCTGCCGGTATTGCGAGGCGGCCTGCCCGTATCACGCCCGGCGCTTCAACTGGACCAAGCCGCAGATTCCCAAGGAGGAAATCAACCCGAAGCAATCCTACCTCAGCAACCGCATCCGCCCGCAGGGAGTGATGGAAAAATGCACCTTCTGCCTGCACCGCACGCGGGAGGGGAAAATGCCGGCCTGCCTTGAAGCCTGCCCGACCGGCGCCCGCGTTTTCGGAAACCTGCTGGATCCCGATTCGGAAATCCGCAAGGTCATCGATAACAAACGCGTGTTCGTTCTCAAGGAGGAGTTGGGAACCCGCCCGAGCTTCTTCTACTTCTTCGACGAGTGATCCACCCAAGCCAATGAACCCATCGATTTCCGCCGCCCAAAGCAGTCCGGAACCTCCGCACGACGCGAAATTCCACGCGACGAGTTATTTGAAATTCCTGCGGCTGGCGTTCCGCATGTCCACCGAGGGCACCTGGTCGTTCTATGTCTGGATGACCGTTCTCACCTGCATCTTCCTGGTCGGAGCCCACGCGTGGGCGACGCAGGTCGCGCAAGGCATGATTGTCACCGCCATGACCGACCACGTTTCATGGGGGCTATACATCGCGAATTTCACCTTCCTCGTCGGCCTCGCCGCCGGGGGCGTGATGATGGTCATTCCCGCCTATATCTATCATGACAAGGATTTGCACGACACCGTCATCATCGGCGAGTTGCTGGCCATCGCCTCGATCGTGATGTGCCTGATGTTCGTCGTCGCGGATCTCGGCCGGCCCGACCGTTTCTGGCACATGATGCCCTTTGTCGGGAAATTCAACTGGCCGATCTCGATGCTCACGTGGGACGTGATCGTGCTGAACGGCTATCTTCTTCTGAATCTCCACATCTGCGGCTACTTGCTCTACAAGCGCTTTCTTGGTGAGAAGCCCGACAAGCGGTGGTATGTGCCGTTTGTTTTCCTGAGCATTGCCTGGGCGATCTCGATCCACACCGTGACGGCCTTTCTTTACTGCGGTCTCGGCGGGCGGCCGTTCTGGAATACCGCGCTCATGGCTCCGCGCTTCCTCACCTCCGCCTTCGTCGCCGGGCCGGCCTTCATCATCGTGGTGCTGCAATTGATCCGCCGCATGACCCGGATGAACATCGGCCCCGGCTCGATCCAGACGCTGGTCGCCATCATGCGCATCACCATTCTCATCGACCTGCTGATGTTAGGCTCGGAAGTCTTCACCGCGCTTTATACCGGCGGGGCGCACTCCACCGCCATCAGGTATCTCTTCTTCGGCCATGGAGAACTCAACGCGCTGGTCCCGTGGACCTGGGTGTCCCTGGCGTTCATGGTCATCGCCGCCGTTCTGCTGATGCGTCCGAAGGTGCATGAGCATTTGCGCACGCTGGATGTCGCCTGCGTTTTGGCCTTCGTGGGGATCTGGATTGAAAAAGGCATGGGTTTGATCATTCCCGGTTTCGTGCCTTCGACGCTGCACGAATGGGTGGAATACATCCCGAGCGCCGCGGAGTGGAAAATCATGGCCGGCATCTGGGCGGCCGGTTTGATGATTTACACGCTGTTGCTGAAAGTCGCCATTCCGGTGTTCACCGGCCATGTTTCCGGGCGCTCTAACAAATAACGGGGAGCCCGGCGGGCTTCGGGCGGGGAATTCACGCCCTGCCTGCGATCATGTTAGCCGAGCAGGCGGTCGATCAACCGGCTGGCGGAGTAGCCGCCGGATCCATCATCCGGCAGCAGCGCCCGGATGCTGGCGATGTCGTCGCCCAGGGTGACGAGCGCGGCTTCGTCGGGGCCGTCGGAGCGGAGTTGGCCGAGGCCGATGGACGCGCCTAACGAATTGCACAGGCACTTCGCGCCGATGGTGCGCGAGACGTCGCCGCCTTTCGCGAGATAGGCGTCCACCGGTTCGGCGGAGCAGCGGAAGCCGATGCCGCCATCGGCCTTCATGAACGGTTCGCGCAGCACGCCGATGTCGCAGATGCGGTTGCGGGCATCGTAGATTCCGGGATCTGCCAGAGTCTCCGGAACGTTGGCGACCTTGAAGGGGAAACCGGTGGGCGAGGCGACAGGATCGGTGAAAATCCTGAGATCCTCGCGGCGGATGGAAGCGAGGATTCGGGATTTCAAACCGGGATCGAATCCGGATTCCTCGCTGAGGGCGAAGGCGGTGCCGACCTGGATGCCGGTCGCGCCCAGCGCCTGGGCTTCGCGCAGTTTTCCGGCCTGGCCGAAGCCGCCGGCAAGCCAGAACGGCAGGCCGATGTCGCGGAATTTCCCGGCATCGATCTGGTCGCGCGGGCCGTAAACCGGTTCGCCGGAATCGCCGAGGGTGATGCCGCCCCGTGGTGGCGCGTTGTGGCCACCGGCGGTCGGGAACTCGACGACGAAGCCGTCCACCTTGCCGGATGCCTTGCGCCGCAGGCTTTCCGCGAGCACGGGCGATGAGACGACGGCGAGGAACCGGGGCCGCTTGAGTGGCGGCGCGACAAATCCGCAGGCGGCGGGCGGGTCGAAGGTGAGGATCACCGGTTCGGTGGCTCCGGTGACATCGAGCCGCAGTTCGGTTGTTAGGTTTTCGGCCAGCCGGTCGAGGATGCCGGGAATCTGGCGCGGGATGCCTGCTCCCATCAGGACGAAATCAACGCCGGCGAGCATCGCTCCATAGAGCAGCGGCAGGGTGGGGATCTGGCTTTTTTCCAACAGGTTCAGTCCGACAACGCCGTCGTGATTTTCCTTGGCCAGCCAGATCGAGACGAAGCTGGAGAGGATGGAAAACTCCAGCGACGGCCTGGACGGCGGCAGCGAGGACATGGGGACCGGTTTGAACGCGGCACCGGCGGCTTTTCCTCCGTCGATGAAATAGCGGTCGAGGAAGCGGCCGGCGACTTGTTGGCACGGATAGGCGGCGAGGGCGCGGCGGAGGTGGCCGCCGTCATCGCCTAACTGAAGTTGCCGGGCGACGACCACGTCGATCATGGTGCCGGAGACGACGCCGAGCTGGCCCGTGGTGGAAACGGCGCGGGCGAGGCGCCAGCCGGAAACTCCGACGCCCATGCCTCCCTGGATGATTTCTGGCGGACTGACGGAAGTTGGAATGGTGGATGTCATGATGGATGGAATGGTTCGGTGATGAGATATGTTTTTTCAACTGCACCCCTGGCTGGTGCCGCACTGGGTGCAGACGCCGCAGGCACCGGCGCGGATGACTTTTTCCGATCCGCAGTGGGAGCAGGTGATGCCCATGTAAACGGCGCCGGACGGGCTGGCGGACTCGACGCTGAGTTCACGGACGGGACGGTTGATGGCGCTGCGGTCCATTTCCGCGATTTCCACCATCGGCAGTTCTTCCTGCCCGTGGTCCGGCGCGGTGGCCTGGCGGTAGCCCTGGATGAACTGGCAGCCGATCCAGCGGAAGACGTAATCGGTGATGCTGAAGGCGGTGCGGATGTCCGGATTGCGGGTGTATCCGCTCGGCTCGAAACGCTGATAGGCGAACTTGTGGACGAGCTGCTCCAGCGGCACGCCGTATTGCAGGGAAATGGAAGTGAGCGTGGCGACGGTGTCCATCAGCCCGCCGATGGTGCTGCCTTCCTTGGACATCTGGATGAAAATCTCACCCGGGCGACCGTCCGGATAGAGGCCCACGGTGAGGTAGCCCTTGTGGCCGGCGATTTCGAACTTGTGGGTGAGGGACTGGTGGGTATCGGTGAGCGGCTTGCGGACGGGGGCGCGGAGTTGTTCGCGGAGTGCCTCGTTGTCGCTGGCGAGTTCGGTGATGCGGGCGGCGAGCGTTTCCCGGGTGGCGGCGGCTCCCATGTCCGCGGTCTTGCCGGTGTTGAGCGGGGCGCTGTTCTTCGAGCCGTCTCGATAGATGGCCACGGCCTTGAGGCCGAGCTGCCAGGCTTCGATGTAAGTCTGCATGATGTCTCCGACGGTCGCGGACCCGGGCAGGTTGACGGTTTTCGAAATGGCTCCTGATAGATACGGCTGGGCGGCGGCCATCATTTTCAAATGGCCGCGGTAGTGCAGGCTGCGGGTGCCGAGGCGGGCCTTGAACGCGCAGTCGAAGACGGACAGGTGCGCGGGATCGAGCCCGCTGGAAACGGTGGCGGAGGTTTCGGGATCGGTGACATCCTCGATGGTGTCGTATTTTTCGATGTGGGCGAGAATGGCGGTGATGGCCGCCTCGTCATAGCCGAGGCTTCGCAGCGCGGGCGGCACGGTGCGGTTGACGATTTTCAACATGCCGCCGCCTGCCAGAAGTTTGTATTTCACCAGCGCGATTTCCGGCTCGATGCCGGTGGTGTCGCAGTCCATGAGGAATCCGATGGTGCCGGTGGGGGCGAGCACAGTGACCTGCGCGTTGCGGAAACCGTGGCGTTCGCCGGTTTCCAGGGCCTGGTCCCACGCCCGTCGCGCGGCGGTCGCGATCGGATCGTCGCCGGGCAATTTCCGGGCGAGATCGCGGTGGCGGCGGATGACTTCCAACATGGAAGGCGCGTTGGATTCCTCCGGCGGGTGGGTGACGTGGCCGTAGCGGGCGTCGTGATAGGATGGAAACGGCGATTTCGCGGCGGCGAGCCCGGCGCTGACCTGATAGGCGGTGCCGGTCATCAGCGCGGTGATGGAGCCCGCCAGATCACGTCCCTCGTCGCTGTCGTAACCGAGGCCGCGGCTCATGATGAGGGCTCCGAGGTTGGCGTAGCCGAGTCCGAGGGTGCGGAAGGCGTGCGAGTTCTCGGCGATGGCGCGGGTCGGGTAGCTGGCGCGGTCCACCAGGATTTCCTGCGCGACGATGAAGATGCGGATGGCCGCCTGGAAGCGTCCGACATCGAAGACGCCTTCGGGGCTTTGGAAACGGACGAGATTGAGCGAGGCGAGGTTGCAGGCGGTGTCGTTGAGGAAAAGGTATTCCGAACAGGGATTGGTGGAGTGCTGGCGGCCGCTGCCCTTGCAGGTGTGCCAGGTGTGGATGGTGGTGTCGAACTGCATGCCGGGATCGCCGCAGGTCCAGGTGCCGAGGGCGATTTTCCGCAACAGTTCGCGGGCGTTCTTTTTCTCGCAGGGCTCGCCATCGGTTACCCGGCGGGTCCACCAGTCGCCGCCGGCGACGGCGGCCCGCATGAAATCATCTCCGGCCCGGACGGTTAGATTCTCGTTTTGAAACATCACCGAGCCGTAGGCGTCGCCGTTGTAGCTGCCGTCGTAGCCCTGCTCGATGAGCGCCCGGGCTTTTTTCTCCTCGATGGTCTTGGCCTCGATGAATTCCTCGATGTCCGGGTGCCAGTCCTTGAGCGTGTTCATTTTCGCCGCGCGGCGCGTCTTGCCGCCGGACTTCACGGTGTGGGCGACCTGGTCGTAGATGCGGAGGAAGGAAAGCGGTCCGGACGGTCTGCCGCCTCCCGATAGTTTCTCGCGGGTGGAGCGCAGGGTGGATAGATCGGTGCCGGTGCCGGAGCCGTATTTGAAAAGCATGGCCTCGGAATGCGCGAGCCGCATGATGTCCTCCATGGTGTCGCCGACGCCCTGGATGAAGCAGGCGCTGGCCTGGGGGTAGTGATACTGGCCGGGAGCGCGCCGGGCGTGGCCGGAGTGTTCGTCCCAATGCCAATTCCCCTCGGCTCCGCCCTCGCCGACGGCATATTCCTGATAGAGTCCGACATTGAACCAGACGGGGGAGTTGAACGCGCCGTGCTGATGGAGGCAGAGCCAGCAAAGATCCTGATAGAACACCTCGGCGGAGTCATTGCCGGTGAAGTAGCCGTCTTGGAGGCCCCAGTCGGTGATGGTGCGGGCGACGCGGTGGACGAGCTGGCGAACCGAGTGTTCGCGACCGCCGCCGGCCGGGTCCGCGCTCACGGTGGCGTCGCCGTAGAAGTATTTCGAGGCAACGATCTTGGTGGCGAGTTCGCTCCAATCCGCGGGAACCTCGATGTTTTCCTGGCGGAACATCGCCTTGCCGGTGTCATCGGTGATCTCCGCGGTGCGCCGCTCCCAAGTGATTTCATCGAAGGCGGAAATGCCCGGACGGGCGAAGTGGGGCGTGAAGCGGAGAGTGCCGGCGGGGGCTTGCCTGCGAGCGGGGCGGGTGGCGGTTTTCATGATGGTTTCCGTTGGAAAGATGGAAAGCGGACTCGGCGTCGAGTGCCCGCTGACGATGGAGCAAGTCCGGCGGCTAATCACGAAAAATAATTCGTTAATTAACTTTTCTTTTTCGGGAGGCGGGGTAGGGTGGCGGCGCTATGAGTCATGTAACCAATGTATTTTCGCCTCCGGGGACATCCTTGGAGGACCGCACGGTGGGAGAAATCGTGGCGGAACGCCCCTCGCATTCCCGGGTTTTCCAAGCGTTCGGGATCGACTTCTGCTGTCAGGGCGGACGCACCGTGCGCGATGCCTGCGAGAAGAAGGGAATCGCGCTGGAAGCGGTGATCGAACAACTGGAGGCCGCGGCACGCGACAAGGCCGAACCGGAATGGAATCCCGCGGAACTGCCGCTGGCCGAGCTGGTGACCCACATCGTGGACACGCATCACCGGTTTCTGAGGGATGAAATGCCGCGGCTGCTGGCGATGGCCACGCGGGTGGCGCAGGTGCACGGCGGTCACACGCCGTCACTGGTGAAGGTGCTGAAGGTCTATCAGGGCATGATGGAGGAGCTGGCGGAGCACTTGATGAAGGAGGAGCAAATGCTGTTTCCGGCAATCATCCGGCTGGCCGGTGGCGAGGCGGCGGCGATGCCGCTGGACGGCGCGATCGCCTGCATGCTGCACGAGCACGACGACGCCGGAACCGATCTGGAAAAACTGCGGGAGCTGACGAACGGATTCCAGCCGCCGCCGGAAGCGTGCAACACGTATCGCGCGTTGTTCGCCGGACTGGCGGAAATGGAGGCCGATCTTCACCGGCACATTCATCTTGAGAACGCCGTGTTGTTCCCGAGCGCGCTGGCGCTTGCGGCGAAACAAGGCTGATTCAGGCAAAGCATCCCTTGCGGCGCCTTCGAGGGGGAGGTGCCGCGCGGGATCGGCTGTTAGCGGGTCGCGGCGTCGGGTTCGAACTCCTTGTCGTATGCCGCCCAGACCTGTTCGAAATCGTTTGGCGGTTTCACGGCCTGGCGGATGAGGCCGTTGGCGGTTACTGCCCGCCAGGCGCTCATTTTTCCGCCGAGGGACTCGATGGCCTGCACGGTCCAGACGTTGCAAACGCGGGGCAGGAAATAGACGTGGCGCGATTCTAACAAAACGCCGCCGCCCCAGCTCGAAGTGCCGCAGACGACGGGTTTTCCATCGGGGCCGCGGGTGCTGCAATCGTTGAGGAAGGCGGCGAGGTCGCGGCCGTGTTCGCGGGGGACGAGCTTCCGCCAGATCCGCTGGCGCGGGCAGACATCGACGACGTTCCAGTTCGCGGGGATGAGCTCCATCACCGAGGGGCTGCGGGTGAACATGGCGCGCAGGAATTTTCCCGGGCTGTGGAGGCCTCTTTCCACGTAGGCGGTCCGGTTGCCCCAGCTCAGGGTGACGTATTTGGGATGGCCGAAGCCGTCGGGCGGGATGAAGCCGGATTCTAGCAGCCAGTCGTAGTGGAAAACCATGCCGGTGTGCAGGTCGTCGGCGATGAGCCAGACGAGGACATCGGGTTCTTTTCCCGGCTCGAAGGAGACGTGCCGGCGCTCCGTTTTCTGACAGGTCGGCACCGGGACGTCAGGCAGGCGGATGCTGCAGGAGCTGAGAAACGCCACGGCCAGGATGCCTGCGGCGGATTTTTTCATGAGCGCCGGTCCGGACATCAGGCGGGAAGAAACGAGCAGATGTATTCGCAGATGCCATCGGCCACGGTGATCGTGAAGCCGCTGTTACCGGCGACGTCGAAGGCGGAACCGGCCTCGATCGCGAGGGTGCCGGCGGTTCCGTCCAGGATGACCTCGCAGGCTCCGGCGATGATTTCCATGCGCTCGGGCGCGGCGGTGCCGAAATGATATTTTCCCGGATAGATCAGGCCGAGGGTTTTCTTGGTGCCGTCGGTGAAGTGCACGGTGTGGGAAATGACGCGGCCGTCGAAATAGACATTGGCCTTGGCATCGACGGTGACGTTGGGGAAGGAAGATGACATGATGGTTGGAAGTTATTTGTTAGAAGTTACTCGGTGGGCAGGCCGCTTTCCTTCCAGGACTCCCAGCCCCCGGTGAGGACCGAGGAGGAGTAGCCGAAGCCGGCCAGATGGTTCGCCACCGTCCGGGCATCGGGGCAGAGCAGGTTGGTGCAATAGACGACGATGGTTTTTTTCGCGGCGAGGGCGGCTTTGATTTCCGCTTCCCGCTTGGTGATCTGCTCGTCGCAATTCGTCTTGGGCAGGCTGATCGCGCCGGGCAGGTGGCCGAGGTTGTAGAAATAGCCGGGCCGGGCGTCGTAGATCAGGACTTGGCCGGATTGCTGGAGATTGAAGAGTTCGGTCAGCGAGATCGAGGTGATTTTGCCGCGCCCGTTCATCCGCGGGGGCTTGGGGGGCGTGGCGGGTGCCACGGTTTTTTTCACCGGCGGTGCCTCGTGCGCGGGTGGGGCGCACGAGGCGATGCCGAGGGCGATCGCCGTGGTGAAAATGGCTGACCGATGAGGGGTCATTTGACGATTCCTAACAACTCAACGTCGAACACCAGGGTTCCGGCGGGTGCGCCGGGAGGCGGGTTTTCGCCGTAGGCGAGTTTTCCGGGGATCCAGAAGCGGCGTTTTTCGCCTTCCACCATGAGTTGCACGCCCTCGGTCCAGCCGGGGATGACTTGGTTGAGCGGGAACACGATGGACTCGCCGCGGACGACGGAGCTGTCGAAGAGTTTGCCGTCGGTGGTCCAGCCGGAATAGTGGACTTTCACTCGGTCGGTGGCTTTCGGGTGAGTGGTTCCGGTGCCCTTGGTGAGGACGCGGGAGGCGATGCCGGAAGCGGTTTTTTCCGCGCTCTCGGGAGCGGCGGCCACGTCTTCCGGGACGGCGGGCGGTTTGGGCGCTTGCTTGATGCCGAGCAGCTCGACGTCGAAGACGAGCAGTCCGCCGGGACGGCCGCCGCCGGGGTTTTCACCGTAGGCGAGGTTGGCGGGGATCCAGAAGCGGCGTTTTTCGCCTTCGACCATGAGTTGGAGGCCTTCGGTCCAGCCTTTGATCACGCCGTTGAGCGGGAAACTGGCGGGTTGGCCGCGCTTGACGGAGCTGTCGAAGAGTTTGCCGTCGGTGGTCCAGCCGGAATAATGCACCGTGACGGTGTCCGCGGCGGCGGGATTTTTATCGCCTTTACCGGCTTGGAGGACTTTGGAGGCGAGGCCGGATGCGGTTTTGGCGGCATCTGCGGGTGGAGCTTGGACGTCGGATGGTGTTTCGGGCATGGCGGATTCTGCGCGGACGGTGGATGTGATTGCGAGGGCAAGTCCGGCCGCGGTCGGAAGCAGGTTTCGCAGGGATTTCGTTATGAAATTCATGCGCGCAAGCTCGACGGATCGGGCAAGCCTGTCAATGCCGGGAACGGAGGAAATGGCGGCGGTTGCGGACGCCGGGGCTATTTTTGCCGGTCGTTTTTCGGTGGAAGCACGCGGCATGCCCTATCAATCGCGCCTGCGGGTCAAGATTTCCCGGATTTCCCGGATTTGCGCGGGCCGCCCTTTTTGCCGGAGGGGTATTTCACCGGCTTCATCGGCGGCGCGGGGGGGACGTTCTTCAAGGCCGCGATCTGATCCCGCAGATGCGCCGCGCGCTCGAATTCCAGCCGCGACGATGCCTCGCGCATTTCCTCGGTGAGCTCGGCGATGATCCGCAGCTTGTCGTAAGTGACCTCGTCCTCGGCAACCAGCGAGCTGTTGAGCTTGTCCGCGCTTTCGCGGGCGTATTCGTGGGTGTGGAGGCTGTGTTGCAGGGCGCGTTTCACGCTTTGCGGGGTGATGCCGTGCTGTTCGTTGTGCGCCTGCTGGCGGTCGCGGCGGTATGCGGTGATGTCGATGAGCGCCTGGATCGAGTCGGTGATCTTGTCGCAGAAAATCACGCATTCGCCGCCGATGTGGCGGGCGGCGCGGCCCGCGGTCTGGATCATCGAGGTTTCGTTGCGCAGGAAGCCCTCCTTGTCCGCATCGAGGATGC
>CAYXZE010000015.1:0-18775 GCA_964469395.1 uncultured Luteolibacter sp. | reverse complement strand
AATTCCGCAGCTTACGGCATCATTCTCTCCACCGCCGTGCTCTGCATCTTCTGCGGTGCCGTCGGCAAATCCGCCCAGCTTCCCCTCCACGTCTGGCTGCCAGACGCCATGGAAGGCCCGACCCCTGTTTCCGCCCTCATCCACGCCGCCACCATGGTCGCCGCCGGGGTTTACATGCTGTTCCGCCTGCAATTCTCTCTCGGTGTCGAAGTCTTCCAAGGCCTGTTCGCCAGCGACGTCATCGCCTGGACCGGCGGCATCACCGCCCTCGCCGCCGCGCTCATGGCCACCCAGCAGGACGACATCAAGCGCGTCCTCGCCTACTCCACCCTCTCCCAGCTCGGTTACATGGTCATGGCCGTCGGCCTCGTCGCCGGTGAGGCCGGCATGTTCCACCTCTTCACCCACGCCTGGTTCAAGGCCCTGCTCTTCCTCGGTGCCGGCGCGGTCATCCACGCCTGCCACCACCAGCAGGACATTTGGAAAATGGGCGGCCTCTTGAAAAAGATGCCGATCACCGGGATCACCTTTGCCGCCGGCACTGCGGCACTCATCGCGATTCCTTACGTGACCTCCGGATTCTACTCAAAAGAAGAAATCCTCGCCGCAGCTTACTCCAACAATAAATTCCTCTTCGGCATCGCCGTGTTTGTGGCCTTCCTCACCACCTTCTACATGACCCGCGCTTTCGTCGTCGCCTTCCTCGGCAAGCCCCGCTCGAAAGATGCCGACCACGCCCACGAAGTCGGCCCGCTGATGTGGATTCCACTCGCGCTGCTGGCAGTCATGGCAATCGGCTCCGCATGGCTGACCGGTCCGCTCAACGCCATCGACCCGCGGGCGCATGGCCACGCGCATGCCGAGGGGCACGTGATCATTCTCACCGCATCCATCGCCGCTCTCGTCCTCGGTTTGCTCGCCGGCTACGTCCTCTACACCGAGAAAGACCGCGATCCCCTCTCCATCCCGCTGTTTAAAAACCGCTTCTACATCGACGGCATCTACGACAACTTCCTCGTCCGTTATTTCCAGGACGCCTTCGCCGCCATCGTCGCCTTCTTCGACGAGTTCCTCATCAACGGCCTGATCGTCGGCGGTCTCAGCCGCGCCGCCGAATCCTCCGGCAATCTCTTCCGCAAGGTCCAGTCCGGCAGCCTCCAGGGCTACGCCTTCGCCTTCGGCCTCGGCGTCATCCTCGTCGTCTATTTCACCGCGTTCTGACCCACATCGCTGACCTCATTCCGCGCGAATCGACTTCATTCATTTTCTCAAAATGTCCTCTACCGCTCTCACCATCCAAATCGATCGGAGCATCTTGCTCTTTCGGGATCAGAGAGTCATGCTCGATTTCCAACTTGCCGAGCTCTATCAAGTCGAGACACGCGCCCTCAAGCAAGCCGTCCGCCGGAACATCGAACGTTTCCCAGCGGATTTCATGTTCGAGCTCAGCTCCGATGAAATCGAAAACCTGGTGTCACAAAATGTGATACCCGGCCTTGGAAAACTCGGCGGAGCCATTCCCATGGCCTTCACCGAGCAGGGCGTGTCCATGCTTTCCAGCGTCCTCCGGAGTAAGCGTGCGGTCGAAGTGAACATTGCGATCATGCGGGCCTTCGTCAGACTTCGCAAACTGCTGGCTACCAATGCCGATCTCGGCCGCAAACTGGAGCAAATCGAGAAAAAATACGACGGCCAATTCCGGGTCGTTTTTGACGCGATCCGCCAACTCATGGCACCTCCAACAAAGGCATCCCGCGAGATGGGTTTTCACGCGATTCCCAAACCGAAGTCCGTTCGCAAATCGAAGTCATCCGAATAACGAATTATTTTCCCATTTTCTAACCCGCAAAGTTCTATGCTCGCCCTTCTCGTCTTTCTCCCGATCGCCGCCTTCATCGCGATCCTCCTCGGCGCACCCGCCCGGCTCGCCGCCATCGCCGCCTCCGCGCTCAATCTCGGAATCGGCATCTACGCAGCCGTTTCCTGGAAATGCACCTGCTGGAACTTCACCGTTCCCGTTCTCGAACAGCCCGCGCTCAACCTCGCCTTCGGCTTCACCGATGGCATGAGCGCCATCATGGTGCTGCTCTCCGTCATCGTCACCCTCGCCGCCGTGCTCTCCGGCAAGGCTCCTGAAGGAAAAGAAAAACTCTACTACGGTTCGTCCCTCCTCATCTCCGCCGGCGCGCTCGGTGCCTTCGTCGCCACCGATCTGTTCTTCTTCTACGCCTTCCACGAACTCGCCCTCGTTCCCACTTTCCTCATGATCGGCATCCTCGGCCGTGGCGACCGCCGCGCCGCCGCCTGGAAAATCACCATCTACCTCGGCCTCGGTTCCATCGTCCTCCTCGCTGGCCTCGTCTGGCTCGCCAACCTCACCGGCACCTTTGAAATCGCGAAAATGATCGATAACAAGGCAGCCATCCCCGCCAGTGCCCAGACCGGCATCGCCGCCCTGCTCATCGTCGGCTTCGGCACGCTGGTGTCGCTGTTCCCCTTCCATTCATGGGCCGCTCCCGCCTATGCCAGCGCACCGGCTCCCACCGCCATGCTGCATGCCGGCGTCCTGAAAAAATTCGGTCTTTACGGTTTGCTCCGCATCGCCATTCCGCTCGTCCCTGAAGGCCTGCAATTCTGGCTCACCCCCCTGCTCGTCCTGCTGCTCGGCAACATCCTGTGGGTCGGCTGGGTTACCATTTCCCAAAAGCGCCTCGACCTCATGCTGGGCAACTCCTCGGTGATGCACATGGGCTACATCTTCCTCGCCATCGCCGCACTTGTCGCCTTCCCGGAAAACCCGCTGGCCCGCTCCGCCGCCATCGTCCTGATGTTCGCCCACGGCATTTCCATCGCCATGCTCTTCGGCCTCGCCGACCGCATCGAGCGCAGCACCGGCTCGCTCGATCTCCAGGAACTCGGCGGCCTCGCCAAATCCGCGCCTGGCCTCGCCTTCCTGTTCGGCATCGCCGCCATGGCCTCCATCGGCCTCCCCGGTCTCGCCAATTTCTCCGGCGAGATTCTCGTCTTCCTTTCCGCCTTCAAGGGCTACGATCCCACCAAGGGCCTCGGCCCGGTCCAGATCGCCTGCATCCTCTCCATCTGGGGCGTGGTCATCTCCGCCGTTTACATGCTCCGCGCCTACCGCCGCGTCTTCCAAGGCCCGACCGTGAAAGCCACCGCCTCCGCCGCCGACCTCACCTGTGTGGATCGCATCCCCGCGCTGCTGCTCGTGCTCGCCCTCTTCGCCGTCGGCCTCTATCCGAACCTTCTCCTGAATCTTCTTAAATAGATCCGACCGATCAGTCCGATCCGACCGATCTCTCTTCCGCTCACCTTCCACTTCTTCCCATGCCCGCTTACTACCTCGAAGCCGTAACCGTCATCCTCGGCATCGCCCTGCTCATGGGCGAGGCCTTTTGCTCGTGCAAGAACAAGTCCTGGGTCGGCATCACCGCCGTTGTCGGCCTTGCGCTCATCCTGGTCGCCACCTTCTTTGTCAGCGGACCGGATGCCAAACCCGAGGCCCCATGGGCCGAGTGGCCGCTGTGGAACTTCTACAAGTTCGACAGCCTCGCGAGATTCTACAAAATCTTCGCCCTCGTCACCACCATCCTCGTCCTGCTGCTCGCCGTCGATTACCGGAAAATCCTCGCCCGCTTCACCGAAGGACCCGAGTCGGAAAACGGCACCGGAGAATTCTACTGCCTCCCGGTCTTCGCCTGCGCCGGCATGATGTGGCTCGCCTCCGCCAAGGATCTCGCCGGAGCCTTCGTCGCCCTCGAACTCGTCACCATCACCTTCTACATCCTCGTGGCCTACATGCGCCGCAACGTCGGCTCGCTCGAAGCCGGCGTGAAATACCTGATCCTCGGCGCGCTCAGCACCGGCTTCCTGGTTTATGGCATCGCTTGGATTTACGGCACCACCGGCACGATGAATATCGAAGGCATTACTCAATGGCTTAACCTTCAAGCCATTCGGAACAATGTAGACATTACATGGGCGATTCAAATGCCTAACACCCCTTCCACCACGCATACGGTCTGGCAAAACACCCCGCTCCTCTTCGGCGTCGCCCTCGTCCTCGTCGGCCTTGGCTTCAAAATCGGCGCGGTCCCGATGCAGGTTTGGATCCCGGACGTCTATCAAGGCGCTCCCACCCCGACCACCGCCTTCCTCTCCGTCGGATCGAAAGCCGCGGGCTTCATCCTCACGATCCGTTTCCTGGAGCCTTTCCTCGCCAGCGATCTCACCCGCGGCCCGATCCTCACCCTGCTGCTCATCCTCGCCTGCGCCACTCTGCTCTTCGGAAATCTAGCAGCCATCCCGCAGACCAACTTCAAGCGCCTGCTCGCCTACTCCTCCATCGCCCACGCCGGTTTCCTCATCCTCGCGCTTGCCGCCTGGAAATCCGGAACCCCAACGTCCCTGAGTTCCACCCAAGTCGTTTCCTTCTACCTCGCCACCTATCTGCTGATGACCCTCGGTGTCTTCTTCGTCCTCGCCCAAGTCCGCATCCAGCGCGATGGCGAGAACATCAGCGACTTCAACGGACTTGGAAAAACCAACCCGCAGCTCGCGCTCGCCCTCACCGTGCTGCTCGCCGCCCTCGCCGGCGTGCCGCTCACCGCGGGCTTTTTCGGCAAGTTCTTCGTCTTCCAACTGGCGGTCGCCGCCAACCTCTGGTGGGGCGTCGGCATCGCCGCCATCGCCGCAGCCGCTGGCTTCTACTACTACTTCAACGTCGTCCACGCCATGTGGTGGAACGCCCCGGCCGAGAACGCCAAGGCCATCATCCTGCCCTGCATCAGCAAGGTCTGCATCGCCGTCCTGACCATCGCCACGCTCGTCCTCGGATTCTATCCGCAGCCGATCCTGGCGCTGCTCAAGTGATCCCCGAAGTGTGCCGGGCGCCCTGCTCCGCTCGATGCGGTGCGGTGCTTCTTCGAAAGTAGTCCAACCCTCACCGGGCAAAACTACATACAAAACATCAAAACCTCCGTCTCATCGTGGTCCCCGGACCGGCACCGTAGGTCTGAACGAAAACCTTGTAAAACTGCGCGTAGCTGCCGAAACCCGCGGCATAAGCGGCCTCCAGCATCGTCTTGTGTCCGGGTTCGCGACAAATTTCGAGAAACCTGCCGAGACGCACCGAGTTCCGGTAGCGACCCAGCGAGACTCCCATTTGCGCGGCGAACACCCGGCTCAAATAGGCCCCGCTCACGCCGCAATGACGGGCCAGCTCGCCAAGGCCCGCATCCCACGCGCCATTCCCCAACAAACCGAGCGCCTTCAACACCGCCGGATGAAGAGCCACCGCGCCCCCTGACGCGCCGCCAGCCAGTTGATAACGCCAGCACAGCAACAACAGGTGCCGCAGCCCGGCATTCAACGCGTCCGGATCGCCGTGCTCGTAGGAAAAATCCGAACCCACGCCAAAACCCGCCTCGCGGTTCAGCACGTCGGGATCGAGACCGCCGATCACCAGCATCTCCATCGTGCGTTTCACCAGATCGAATGCAGCAGGTTCCAGCGTGGTATGGAGCACCCCCTCCTCCTTCACATTGCTGTGCTTCAGCGTTTCATAACGATCGCTCCGGCACGCCGCGCGGATCAGGTCCGGCTTGAAAACCGCCACATAATACTGCGCGTCTGACGAGCGGTCCACCAGTTGGTGCTCCTGCGCGGGAAACATCCACAACAACGTGCGTTTCCCGAATGTGAAACGCTGCCCGCGGACGACATAGGTGATCGTCCCCTCCACCACCAGATTCAACTCCAGCTCCACGTGCCGGTGGCTGCGCAAAACCGGCGGATTACGGGCCGACTCCGCCAGGAATAAAAAACCGTCATACCCCTCTCCCAACTTCAAATCCTCCAGCATGTGGACAAATTTCGATCACTTTTTGTCGTCTGGCAAGAAGACTTGTTCCAGACGCCGCGCTATGGTTACCAACTCTCTCCATGATTCAAACCACCCATTTCGGCACCCTCCCGGACGGCCGACCTGTCGAAGCACACCATCTTTCCAATTCCCATGGCATGACCGCGACAGTCATCACCTGGGGCGGCATCCTCACGTCACTGTGCGTGCCGGACCGTGACGGCCGCATCGCCGACGTGGTGCTCGGCTTCGACACGCTCGAACCCTACGTGACCGGCCATCCGTTCTTCGGCGCGATCACCGGCCGCGTGGCGGGGCGGATCCCCGGCGGAAAACTGCACATCGACGGCACCACCTATCAGCTCCCGCTCAACGACGGCGGCAACCACCACCACGGCGGCGTCACCGGCCTCGACAAGCGTCTATGGCAGGCCGAAACCGGCTCCAACTTCGTGAAACTGCGCTACCTGAGTCCCGACGGCGAGGAAGGCTACCCGGGAAATCTCGACATCCGCGTGACCTACACCCTCACCGAGGACAACGAACTCGTCATCGAAACCGAGGCGAACACCGACAAGGCTACCCCGCTCAGCCTGACCCATCATTCCTATTTCAATCTCGCGGGCGAAGGCGCGGGAACCATCGAGAACCACGAAATCCAGGTCTTCGCCGATCTCGCCATGAAGCTGGATGACTCGCTCGCCCCGCTCGGCCGCACCTTTCCGCTGGACGGAACTGCCGGCGATTTCCGCCAGCCCCGCCGCCTCGGCGACGCCATCCCCGGGCTGTTCCACCATCACGGCAATCTCTATCTGCCAAGCCGCGCCGCCGGTGAAACCCTCGTGCCGGCAGCCCGCGTCACCGAACCCGCCAGCGGCCGCGTGCTCGATGTCCGCAGCACCGAAACCTGCCTGCAGCTCTACACCAGCTCACATTTCGACCAACCCGTCACCGGCAAATCCGGGAAAATCTATCCACGCTTCGGCGGACTGTGCCTCGAATGCGAAGGCTACCCCGATGCGGTCAACACACCGGGTTTCGGCGACATCCTCGTCCGCCCCGGCACGCCACAGCGCCACACCACCGTTTACGCCTTTTCTAACCGCTGAAAAACCCGATCCATCATGAGTCACGATACCGCCGTCCTCGGCAAACCACCGACCCACCTCGACTACAGCCTCAACGGCGTCAGTTCCGCAAAGGCCGTTGAAAAAGGCCTCGCCGAGGCCGAATGGTATCAATGTCCCGTGCCACGCGCCACGATGCGCAAGCTGCTGGAGCGCCGCGATGGCCCGGCAATCCGCGATACCGTGATCTGGTTCGCGCTGTTAGGAGCCACCGGCTATGCCACCTTCGCCCTGTGGGGCACCTGGTGGGCCGCCATCCCCTATCTGATTTATGCCGTGCTCTACGGTTCCGTCTCCGACTCGCGCTGGCACGAGTTCAGCCACGGCACCGCCTTCAAGACGGACTGGCTGAACAACCTGTTTTATGAAATCTCGTCGTTCATGATCGTCCGCGAGTCGGTCGTCTGGCGCTGGAGCCACACCCGCCATCATAGCGACACGATCATCGTCGGTCGCGACCCGGAAATCGCCGTGCCCCGGCCGCCGGACGTGATCGGCATCATCAAGGGCTTCTTCGCGCTCGGCGTCTATCCGAAGTATTTCAAGCGCATCGTCCTGCATTCCTTCGGCCGGATGTGCGAGGACGAGCTCACCTTCATCCCCGAATCCGAGTTCCCGAAAGTCTTCCGCAACGCCCGCATCCATGTGCTGATCTACCTCGGCATCATTTCCGTGGCCGTCGCCACCCGCAGCGTCCTGCCGCTCCTGCTCGTCGGTTTTCCCAATCTCTTCGGTTCGTGGCTGACGGTGATCTACGGTCTCACCCAGCATGCCGGCCTGGCGGAAAACGTGCTAGATCACCGCTTGAACTGCCGGACGGTATATATGAATATCATCCACCGTTTCCTCTACTGGAACATGGGCTATCACGTGGAGCACCACATGTTCCCGCTGGTCCCCTATCACGCTCTCCCCAAACTGCACGAGCTGGTCAAGGACGACTGCCCGCCGCCCTATCCCAGCCTCTTCAACGCCTGGTGCGAGATCATCCCTTCCGTGCTCCGCCAGATCAAGGACCCGGCCTATCACGTCAAACGCAAGCTGCCCGCCCCCAAGCCTCCGCTTCAGGAAGGCCCCCGCCACTCGGACGCGAAACCCGATGCCTCCGGATGGATCGAAGTCTGCGCGGCCGCCGACCTCGGGCTGGAGGACGTGATCCGCTTCGACCACGGCAAGAGAACCTACGCGCTCGTCCGCGATGCCTTTGGAAAACTCCATGCCACCGACGGCATCTGCACCCATGGCAACAACCACCTGGCGGACGGTCTGGTCAAGGACGGCATCATCGAATGCCCGAAACACAACGGGCGCTTCAACCTCGCCGACGGATCGCCCGCCCGCGCGCCGATCTGCCGCGGCCTCGCCACCTATCCGCTCGAAGAACGCAACGGCCGCCTGTGGCTCAACGTCGTCCGCGCCGGTGGCTGCGGAGCGCGGCACGAGAAAACCTATCAACTCCGCGTCGTCAGCAACCGCAACGTCGCCACGTTCATCAAGGAACTCGTGCTCGAGCCGGTCGATGCCGCGGAAAAAATCCCGTTCACACCCGGCGATTACATGCAGATCGACATCCCGGTCTATGAGAACATCCGTTTCCGGGATTTCGAAATCGGCGAACCCTACGCATCCGTTTGGAAAAACCAGCATGTCGTCGATCTCGTCGCGAACCACCGGGAAACCGGCCGCCGGAACAACTACTCGATCGCCAGCAACCAGGGACTCGGCCGCGAACTGTGCTTCAACGTGCGCATCGCCACCCCGCCACCGGGTCAGGATTGCCCGCCCGGCGTGGGTTCGAGTTATGTGTTCAATCTCAAGCCCGGCGATGTCGTCACCGCCATCGGACCGTTCGGAGATTTCCACATCAAGCCGACCCAGAAGGAAATGGTTTACATCGGCGGCGGCGCGGGCATGGCTCCGCTCCGCTCCCATCTGTCGCATCTGCTGGAAACCGAAAAAAGCCCCCGCCGGATCAGTTACTGGTATGGCGCGCGTTCCAGACAGGAGCTTTTCTATCAGGAATATTTCGAGGGTCTCGCCGCGGAGCATCCGAACTTCCACTTCCACCCCGCGCTGTCCTCGCCGCTGCCGGAGGACGAATGGACCGGCCACACCGGCTTCATCCACGAGGTGGTGCTGGACCATTACCTCGCCGGCCACGAACATCCGGCCGCCATCGAGTTCTACCTTTGCGGACCGCCCGCCATGATCAAGGCTTGCTCCAGAATGCTCGCCGATCTCGGCGTGCCGGACGACCACATCGCCTTCGACGAATTCTGAAAACCGAACAACCCGTTAGAAACCCCGCACATGAATCTCACACTTGTCCGTCACCTTTGGGGCGTGGACCACACACATGGGCTGAATCACTACCTGCCCCGCTGGCGCGATGTCGGCTACGAGGCGGTGGAAGGCTCCATTGAGTTCTCCCCGAACCGCCCGGCGATGGAACAATTCCTCAAGACCAGCGGCTTCCGCTTCATTTCCCAGATTCTCAGCAACGAGTTCACCCCCGCCGGCACCGTGCGCGAACACCTCGACTCGTTGAAGCGGCAACTGGACGAAAACATGCCTTTCGAACCGTGGTTTTTCAGCGCCCACAGCGGCTCGGACGCATGGAGTTTCAATGAGGCCGTGGATTTCTACGGCGCGGCGCTGGAACTGGAAAAATCGCTGGGCATCCCGATCAGCCACGAAACACACCGCAAGCGTTACTTCAACACTCCATGGAACACCCGCTCCATTCTCGAACAGTTTCCCGATCTCAAGCTGACCTGCGATTTCAGCCACTGGGTCTGCATCGCCGAGCGCCTGCTCCCCGATTGCGAGGACATCATCCGTCTCGCCGCGGATCACTGCTTCTACCACCATGCCCGCGTCGGCCATGAACAAGGGCCGCAGGTATCCGACCCGCGCGCTCCGGAATGGGAGGGTCATCTCGCCACCCATGAACGCTGGTGGGACATGATCTGGGCCTCGCAGCAAAAACGCGGCTTCTCGGAAACACCGCTCGCCCCCGAGTTCGGCCCCGCCCCCTACATGCCGCTTCTTCCATATACCCAGGCGCCCGTCGCCGATCTGGCAGACATCTGCGACTGGGTTGCCCGCCGCCAGGCGGACCGTTTCGCACAACTTTGATACACCAAAACCCGATGAACCCATCCGCGGATACCACCCGCCACACCAACCTGTCCTATCTCCTGCCGATCTGCCTCGTCGCCACGCTCGGCGGCCTGTTGTTCGGCTACGACACCGCTGTAATCAGCGGAGCCATCGAACCCCTGCGCGAATACTTCAATCTGGACTCCACCATGAAAGGCTGGGCGGCTGGATGCGCTTTGGTCGGCTGCATTCCCGGCGTTCTTCTCGCCGCTCCAATCAGCGATCGGTTCGGACGCAAAACAGCCCTCATCGTCGCCGCCGCGCTGTTCCTCATTTCAGCTCTCGGCACCGCATTACCGCAAACATTCAACCAATTTGTCATCTTCCGCATCATCGGTGGCGCCGGGGTTGGCATCGCTTCGATGATCAGTCCGATGTATATCGCGGAAATCAGCCCGGCGAAATTGCGCGGGCGGATGGTTTCACTCAACCAGTTCGCGATCATTCTCGGCATGCTGGTCGTGTATTTTGTGAATTTCTACATTGCCAGACAAGGCGATGACCAATGGATCACCATGACCGGTTGGCGTTGGATGTTTGGCTCGGAATGCGTCCCTGCCATCGTGCTCTTCATCGCCATATTCTTTGTGCCGGAAAGCCCTCGTTTTCTTTGCGGCAAAGGGCGCATTATCGAAGCGCGGAAAATCCTCACCCGGATTGACGGACCCGCTCACGCGGAGAGCGAAATGATCGAAATCCAAGATGCCCTCGGCCAGGAAAGCAGCAAGTTCAGCGAACTGCTCAAGCCCGGTCTGCGCGGCATCCTCATCCTCGGCATCTGTCTGGCGGTGCTGCAGCAGGTCACCGGCATCAACGTGTTTCTCTACTACGCTCCTGACATCTTTAAAAGCATAGCCGGTTCCAATACTGATATCGCCATGCTGCAAACCATCGTCATTGGCGCGGTCAATCTTCTCTTCACCGTGATCGCGATTTTCACGGTCGACCGCCTCGGACGCCGTCCGCTGATGATTATCGGTTCCATCGGTATGGGCATTTCGCTTGCGGCGCTCGGTCTTGCCGCCATGAACAATTCCATCGGCGGTTGGTTGTTGGTTTTTGTGCTCGGCTACATTGCCAGCTTCGCGGTATCCGTCGGCCCGGTGACCTGGGTGATCCTTTCTGAGATTTTCCCGACGAAACTCCGCGGGAGAGCACTTGGAATCGCCACTTTTTTCCTCTGGGGCGCCAACTTCCTCGTTTCCCAAACCTTCCCCATGATGGACGAGAACCCGAAGTTGATCGAGCACTTCAATCACGGCTTCCCCTTCCTCGTTTACTCCGCCTTCTGCCTCGTTCTCATGTTTGTGGTCTGGCGGTTCGTCCCGGAAACCAAGGGCCGCTCTCTTGAGGAAATCGAACGCAGTTGGGACAAATAATCCGGAAACGACTGTCGTCATGCGCCCTTCAACGTTTCCGCCCCCGTTTTGGAGTTGACCGGCAGCCCGCATGACTATTGGACGCAGGCGCATCTCCGACTCACCCTCCCCGCATGAAAATTCTCGTCCTTTCCCGCAATCCGAAACTTTACAGCACCGAGGCGCTGGTCGCCGCCGCCACCGCCCGCGGCCACGAGGTGCGGGTGGTGGATTACCTCCGCTGCTACATGAACATCACCTCGCGCAAACCGCGGATCTACGTGGACGGCGAGGAGCTGGTGGCGGACGCGGTCATCCCGAGGATCGCCGCCCGGCACACGTTTTATGGAAATGCGGTGGTCCGCCAGTTCGAGATGATGAACGTTTTCTCACTCAACGATTCCGTCGCCATCGCCCGCTCGCGGGACAAGCTGCGGTCTCTGCAAATCCTGGCGAAACGCGGCATCGGCCTGCCGGTCACCGGCTTCGCCCACCACACGGAGGCCACCGGCGAGCTGATCAAAATGTGCGGCGGCGCGCCGCTGGTGATAAAATTGTTAGAAGGCACCCAGGGCGTCGGCGTGGTGCTGGCGGAAACGACCAATGCCGCGGAGTCGGTGATCGAGGCCTTCAAGGGCCTGAACGCGAACATCCTGGTGCAGGAATTCATCAAGGAAGCGGAAGGCGCGGACATCCGCTGCATCGTGGTCGGCGGCAAAGTCGTGGCCTCGATGAAACGCCAGGGCGCGCCCGGCGAGTTCCGCTCGAACCTCCACCGCGGCGGATCGTCGGTGAAAGTGAAAATTTCCACCGCGGAGCGCGCGGTGGCGATCGGCGCGGCCAAGGCGATGGGCCTGAACGTGGCGGGCGTGGACCTGCTGCGTTCGAATCACGGTCCGGTGGTCATGGAAGTGAACTCCTCACCGGGACTCGAAGGCATCGAACAATCCTCAAAAAAGGACGTTGCCAGCATGATCATCGAGTTCATCGAGAAGACGGCGGTGAAACCGTCTAAATCCACGGACAAATAGACCGCTGGTTAGGGCGAAGGAATCCTGGCGATCAGATAGATAGGATCGTCCTCCGCCACTTCCATCCTCACCAGGTCGCCCGCGCGCTCGAGCATGCGCCGGCAGTCCGGCGAAAGATGGCGCACCGCCAGCGTCTTGCCGGCCTTGCGGTAGCGCTCCGCCAGCGCCTTGATGGCTTCCAGTCCGGACAGGTCGCAGACCCGCGCGTCATGGAAATCCACCACCACCTGCGGCGGATCGTTCGCTGGCTGGAATTTCTCGGCAAAGTCCCGCACGGAGCCGAAATACAGCAGCCCTTCCAGTCGATAGATCCGTTTTTCCGCCGCATCCTCCACCACGAACAGGCGGACGTGCTTGGCGCTCTTCCACGCGAAAACCAAGGCGGATAGAACCACCCCGCTGATCACCGCCACGGCCAAATCCTGCCAGACCGTGATCACCGTCACCGCCGCCATCACCAGCACGTCACTGAATGGCACCTTGCCGAGCATCTTGAAACTGGTCCATTCGAACGTCGCGATCACCACCACGAACATGACTCCGGTTAGAGCGGCAATCGGGATGCGGTCGATCAGCGGCGAGCCAACCAGGACGAATGTCAGCAACGCCAGCGAGGCAACCACCCCCGACGTCCTGCCGCGGCCGCCGGAGCCGATGTTGATCAGACTCTCCCCCACCAGCGCGCAGCCGCCCATGCCCTTGAAGGCCCCGGCCACGAGGTTCGCCGCTCCCAGCGCCAGGCATTCGCGGTTGCCCTTGCCCCGGGTCTCGGTGAGTTCATCGATCAACTGCAGGGTCATCAGGGTTTCGATCAACCCCACCAACGCCAGAACCAATGCATACGGCGCGACGAAAGCGAAGGTGTCCCAAGTCATGGGAACCCCCGGCAGATGCAGCACCGGCAGCGCGCCGCGCACGCTCGACAAATCCCCCACCGTGCGGGTCGTCTGCCAGAACGCGCCGATCAAACTCACCACGATGATCGCCACCAGCGAGGACGGCACTTTTTTGGTGAGCCGCGGCAGCAGGTAAACGATTCCCATCGTCAGCGCCACCAATCCTAACATGACCGCCAGTTCTCCCCCTTGCAGCCACCCGCCTATCACCGCGCCCTCGCGCTCGCGGAACATTTTCAACTGGGAGAAAAACACGACGAGCGCCAACCCGTTCACGAACCCCATCATCACCGGATGCGGCACCAGCCGGATCAAACGCCCGAGTTTCAACGCGCCGATGATGATCTGGATGACTCCCATCAGCATCACCGCCAGCAGCAAATACTCAAATCCCGCGCCCTCGCCCCCACGCCGGTTGCCTTCGCTCACCAGCGCGACCATCACCACCGCCAGCGAGCCCGCCGCGGAGGAAATCATCCCCGGCCGCCCGCCGAACGCGGCGGTGATCAGACAGACGATGAACCCCGCATACAGCCCGGAGATCGGCGGCACACCGGCCACGAAGGCGAATGCGATCGAACCCGGCACCAGCGCCAGCGCGGTTGTTAGACCGGCCAACGCGTCGTCCTTCCAGTAGCCGCGCTTCTTTTGAAATAAATTGGAAAACATGAATTAAGATAAAAAATGTGAAAATAGCAGTCTGCGGACCTCTTGCCCGCGATAACAGAAGCAGGGCGAATCCCGAGGATTCCCCATACGATCAAACCAACACGCGCCGCCTATGGCCGCGCCCGTTCTTCACGGTGGACTCACCGCGCCGGTTCCGGCGTGGAGCGTTGGTATCCTTGCAACAGAAAAAATCATCCCGGGCACCAAGCCTCGATCGGAACGAACGGTCAAGACTTTCCTCCCTCAGGGCCGACGCATCAAAATCAGGCGAAGATTTTTAGCCGCAAAAAAGGAAATGAACGAGGCACTTTGCTTTAAGGTAAAATCACGACCGCCACAAACCGCAGACTGAAAAGCCCGGCTTAACATTGAATCGAGTGATCGAATCGGTTTTTTTGCGCCCTTTTTGCGCCCTTTTTGCGGCTATGAAAATCTTGATGCGTCGGCCCTGTTTCCTCCCCCAAACCAGGGCATGCCTGTGTCCCGCCGCTACGCAAGTCCGTGCTGCTCACCAACCCGCGACGTAATGGACTTCGGCAACCCGTGATCATCCGCGTGAAGATGCCAATTCGCGACCGCATCCAACACTTGGTCGATGACCTCATCCACCCGGCGGACGCCTTGCTCGTCCCCCAACTGCCGGAGATCGCGGCGGGTGATATTTCCCGCTTTCCCCAACACTCGCGCGGCGCGGAAGCCCGAGGCTAATGGATAGGTCGCCAGCGTCAGGTCGAATGCCGGGGCCACCGTCCACGTTCCCGCATCATCCATCAGGAACGCGTGGTTCCGCCCGTGATCGTCGTCATTGGCGGCGGCGACGTTGAAGACCGCCCTCCGGAAAATCTCCTCCACCGCCCGCTGGTCGTTGGTTAGAACGCGGGCCAGGTCCATCAGGTCGGCGTATTCCAGGCCATCCCGCAACGGCGTGTGGGTCAGCCCAGAAAAGGAGTGCAGATGCAAACGCGCGCCCTGATGCGAGCGATCAAACCGGCGGGTGAAAAAATGGCAGCCGCCAGCGGCTTCCAACACCCGCGTTTCCGGCACGTCAATGCCCGCCTCACGCGCCATCGCCGCGTAAGCCGCTTCAATTCTTCCCTCGTGCAAGACGGGCTCCGTGTCGAACTTCACCAGCCAATGGCCGAAGCCCTCCGGTGCCGGATCGTCCAGGCGGATCTCGGAAAAATCGTCGGAAATCGCCAGCAGCGCCTTGGGCTGCGCTCCGCCCGGAGACATTCCGGATTGCAGCAACTCCTCCAATACCCGGCCGCTTTCGCCGCGCAGGGTTTCCCGCGCCGCCTCCACCAATTCGCCGAGTTCCGCCACCAGACCATCGCCGAAATCCCCGCCTTCCAAATCCGGCCGGAATGCCAGCGCTCCCATTTTGCGCTCACCCTGACACGCCAACTTGCGTAACACCGTCACCCGGTTCCACGGAATTCCCCGCTCCTCGAAATGCCGCCGCATCAACCGCTCGCCCCACCAATCCGGCAAGGCATCCTGAAACAAACCATGCAGTTCGCCGAATCCCGGTGTCGGCGTCGTCACCGCGCCGGCCGTTTCATTCGGCAGATAGAGCGGCGAGAGTTCGCGGCGACCCGCCCGCCATGCCGCGTCGTATTCGAAAAACACCGTGCCGCGGGCGTCCTGATAGAGACGGCCGATCCGCCCCTCGTCCGCCCCGGTCCAATGAACCTCAAGCTCCATCGCCCCGCCCTCCCTTCCGCTGCCGTGGCGCGCGCTGGCGTTCGGACGATTTCACCGCCTCGATCGATTCCATCCCGGCGGATTGAGCGAAAAGCTGGCGGAGTTCGCCATCCACCCCCAAGGCAATGGCCACCCGGATCAGGCGCTGAAACGAGCCCTGCCCTTTCGCCTCCAGCAATTTCAACGTGGAAACCGCCACTCCGGATTTTTCGGAAAGCGCCTCCTGCGTCCAGCCCTTCGCGAGACGAAGTCTTTTGAGTTGCTGGCCCACACCCCGTGCCAAAGTCACGGGATTTCGTTGATTAAGGGCTTTTATTTTGTCCACAAGAAGACATTTAAGCCTTAGCGGACAAAATATCAACCCTTATTCTGATCAAGAAAGCGAGCCTTGGAGACGCCCGAGCACCTCCTCGTAAGCTTCCATGACACCGCCGAGGTCGCGGCGGAAACGGTCCTTGTCCATTTTCTCGCCGGTCTTGAGATCCCACAAACGGCAGCCGTCTGGGCTGATTTCATCGGCCAGGACGATGACGGAAGGATCGGAAGTGAGGCGGCCGAACTCGAGCTTGAAGTCCACCAGCTTGAGCCCGCATTTGGCGAAGAAGTCGATGAGGATGGAGTTGATCTGAAGCGCGGACTTCCGCAAGTGGGCGAGGTCTTCCGGCGTGGCCAGGCCCATTTCACGGATGTAGTCGTCGTTGATGAGCGGATCGCCGAGTTCGTCGGATTTGTAGGAAAACTCGATGACCGGCTGCGAGAAAGCGCGGCCCTCCTCGATGCCGGTGCGCTTGCAGTAGCTGCCGGCGGAAAGGTTGCGGACGATGACCTCGACCATCAGGATGGTGACTTTTTTGACCTCCACATTGGTGTCGTCGATCTTGCGGACGAAGTGGGTGGGAACCCCGGCATTCTCCAGCATGCCGTAAATGAGCGTGCTGATCTCGTTGTTGAGGTGGCCCTTGTTTTCAAAGCTGGCCTTCTTTTCGCCGTTGAAGGCGGTGGCGTCATTCTTGAACTCCATGCGCAGGGTGTCCGGATTCTCGGTGGCCCACAGGCGCTTGGCCTTTCCTTCGTAAAGCGGTGTCATTGGCAAGTCGTAAAACCCCGCCCCGCCGCGGTCAAGAGCGCGGAATCCGATGCGTGAAATCCCTGGAAAAATCCCGCCCCCGCATTTCAAAGCCTCACGAGCTCGAAACCTGCCGATCCAGCGGCTTTCACCGCCGCCAAAAGCGCCGCACCGCTCACTCCGGCGGATCGGACGCGTCGAGCCGGACATGGCGCTCCGCCATCGTCCATGCCTTTTCGGGAACCAACTGCCGCCAGCGTTCGTCCTTCGCGCGGATCATCCGGCAGACATCGCGACCGGTGTAGGACAGGCTGTAATCATCCTCGCACGGGATGGCCAGAATCCGGTCATTGGCGAGGAAATGCCGATAGAGATGCACGCTGTCGTCCGGCGCGCGGAAGGTTTCCGCCGTGACGAGCTCCCCGTTTCGGCGGTTTTTCCACGGAAACACATGCAGCGTGACGCCCTCCTTGAACAGGCGGCCGAACGACTCTAACAAACCTCCCGCCAGATTTTCCGACCACTTCGGTTTGAAAAGTTCGTTGAGCAGGCCGATGCTGAGGATGATGCCGATCGGCTTCTTCGTGTAGCGGTGGAGGATCGCCGCGATCCGGTGGAACTCGGCGCAGCGTGAAAGCAGCACCGCCTTCCCCAGCGACTGAAGCGCGTCCGCCCGGTCGAGGAAATCCACGGGATCGACCACGCAGCCACGCAGCAGATTCTGCATGGACATCTCGCACAGCTCCACGGCGGAGGGCCGGTCGGCTTCGTCCAGCGAACCGACGAAACCCTCCCGCGCCTGCTCCAGCATCCTCAGATGCACGTTCATCACCGGGTCGAAACTGCCGCGCAGCAACAGGACCGGGTGCCGGTAGAGCGCCTCCGCGGGCTGGACGACCTCGCCGTCGGGCAGGAACATCGTCGCCTCCGTCAGGCCGCTTTCGACGAGCTGCAGCGCGCACAGCCGGTTGTCGAAAAATCCGTAGCCGTGCCCGGTGAATTTCAAAAGATCCACCTCCACCCGCCCGCTGGCCAGATTGTCCACCAGCGACTCGACGAACTTTTTCAAATGCCCGCGATGGCGGAATGCCGCGTGGATCAGATTCACGCCGATGGTGCCGAGCGCCTCCATCTGGTCGATCGTCCGGCCGTCCAGCAATCTGACATGCAGGACGATGTCCGACGGCTCGTCCCCCGGCCTCATCTGGAAGCGGATGCCCAGCCAGCCGTGGCACTCGCCGCTGTCCTTCCAACCGCGGGCGCGCACGGTGTTGCAGAACGCGAAAAACGTCGTATCCTTGCCACGCTTGGGCGCGAGCCTTTCTAATAAAATCGAGTATTCATGATCGAGCATCGACGCGAGCCGGGCCGCGGAGACGTAGCGTTCCGCCTGGCCGTAGATGGCGTCGCTCATCGTCATGTCATAGGCGGAGATCGTCTTGGCCACGAGCCCCGCCGTGCCGGACGCGCGGAAGAAACAATTGGCCGTTTCCTGCCCCGCGCCGATCTCGGCAAACGTGCCGTAAACCAACGGATCGAGGTTCAGCTCCAGGGCTTTGTCGTAGGTGCTCGGAATCATAAACAGGGGGCGGTCCTTGGATTTGAATGTTTCCACATGCTTCTTCAGGATTTTCAGGGACTTAGGTTCCCTCCGAGCACGGGATCACCACCGCAGGATGGCCCATGCACCGCCGGTTGGCCAGCCATTCGTTTGTTTTGCGAACCTTCATTTCACCTGGTCCATCAGCCCCAACAGCTTGTCCTTGAAACGATCCTCTCCCAGATACCAGTCGCGGCGCAGGGCCGCCATCGATTCCTCGTCAATCCTCCCGCCCCAGGAAGATCTGTTTTCCTCCGTCGCCCCGGGCCATGATGTGA
>CAYXZE010000014.1:2383-19057 GCA_964469395.1 uncultured Luteolibacter sp. | reverse complement strand
TAATTTACAATCCTGTTCATGTTAATCCGCGAGGACCGACCTCATTCATAAATTACAGCTTCTGGGTCGGGTTCTATTTACAGATTCTGCGGAAGATGTCAATTTTCGAGACCCACCATTTACAATTCACTTTCGCATACGCGTAACATAACCAACTAGCGATAATTATGAGCGAAAATATAATATATAGTGGAACGGCAATTTCCGTGGTTTGTCCATAAAATCCATTGCGACGATTGTAATCAAATGGAGGAAATAAATTCCAGTCATATAAATTGATGCGGGAAAAATAAGCAGTTAAAGGATATGCTTCGTTGCGAAAATTCCAACCGATTAAAATTTTCGAACAATTAATATCAATATGCCAATTGCTTTTTATCACTGAGAATGAAATCCCTGTCTCACACATCGAGAAAAATAAAAATGCGGCTGTTGTCGCAGCACCAAAACTCACGACAATTTTTTTTAACGAATTTAATTGCATTATCGTGCAGTGAACGGGGTCGGTCCTAGATTTTCCATATTTTCTCATGCTTTTCCAAGGTCTTCTGTTCTTTTTTGTTCCGGCGGATCCGGTTGACCAGGCTGCTCACGTAGGAACCGTGACCCGTCGCCAGGCATTCGGCAAGCCAGTCGTTGCCAACCGCGGCATGGCTTTTGGCGATTGCTGCGCAGATCATTTTGCCGCAGTCTCCCTTTCTCAGCAACATCGGCTCATCCCGCGCGGAGGACATGCCGAGACCCGCGCCCACGACCCGGATGATTCGCTCCGCCTCGCTAAAATCCTCAATCCCGGCTTGCACCGCTTTCGGTATTCCTGCCATGATCGTTTATGGTATTGATTGTTTAATCGTTTGCTTGAACGGGCGATGCCGGAACATCGCCCGATCCGCAGGCACCCATCGATCTTCACATTTTCACGGAGTCTCCCCCCTTCCGCCATGAGCGCCATCATCAACTGGCTTGAAATGATTTTCAACTCCCTCCCGCTGCCACTGCTGGAAGTGTGGGGGAGGTTTGCCTACATCATCGGGCTCGCTCTGGCGGTCAGCGCATACGGCGGATTCACCTTCAAGCCGGGTGGACGCTGGGGGCCGGGCCGGGAACACCAGGCGTGGGATACGAAGGCCGTATTGAGCATCCCGGTGACGTTCGTTTTGATCATTGCCACGGGCTACATCGGCTCGTTCATCGTGCTGGTGCCGGGGGCGCAGACGTTCGAGTCGTTGAAAGACCTGATGGTTTTCCTTTGCGTGGTCCTGTTCGGTTATCCGGCGCTCATCGCGGTGCCGTTCGCCTACGGGCTTTCCGATTTGATCGAAGGCGTCCCGCCCGGCTGCCTGCTGGATTGGCTGCCGGGTTACTTCATCAACCCGGCGTGCTACTGGGTCGCGTATCAATTTTTCGGCAAGAATCCGGATTTCCGGCGCGCCCGGACCTGGGGATGGTATCTGCTGTTCATCCTGGTGTTCATGAGCATGGAGCCGGTGCTTTGGGGTTATATTTGCGCGGGCAAGTTCACCTCGGCGATTTCATTCGGAAACATCACCCCGGCGCTGTTTTTCACCACGGCCATCACCTGGATCATGGCGCCGTTCGCGATGCTCGCGGCCTTGCCGCTGGCCCGGAAGACCGGTTTGTTTTGGGCGGAAATCCCCGGCCACGTCAAAGAGCGCCTGCTCGGACGCAAGGAATGGGTCTGGGAGGCGGGCACCGGAGAAACGAGTCTGAACACGGTCGCGCGGCCCCAGGGCTGGCCGATTCGCATGGTGTTTCTCACGCCGTTCATCGCCCTGGTCCTGCTGATGGTCGGGGCCACGGCCTATGCCACGCTTCGGAGCGCGGCGGACGATGCGCGCAAGCTGGCGATTCGGCTTCACGAGGAAATCTCGGCCAACATCAATTTCCAACTGGACGGGTATCTGACAGGGAAACCGAACACGACCGATGCGGTGAATCCCGGACAAATCACCACCCTGCTCGAAGGGCTGCCGATCACGCGGAACGGCATCGCCCTCGTCATCAACTGTGCGGGCGACATCATTGCCTCCTCGGCAAAAACGGACGATCCGGTCGCGGCCAAAGCCATCCTTCACCTCCGCGAAACGGCCGCGGGGTCCGCACAACTCAAGCAGGGATTTCCATTTCATTTCGATCATGTCACCGGGAAACCGCTCTCCAGAGAAATCTGGCTGGCGCACGCCACGGCCTATGAGGACCAGCGCGGCGGGCATGCCGACTGGATCGTGCTGACGTTGATGCCGGAGTCATTTTACCTCGCGGGCGTGCAGACGGGCAACAGCCGCTCGGCCATGATTTTCGCGGTCGCGCTGCTGCTGTCACTGGCGGTGGCCGCAGTCCTCGCCGCATGGGTGACCAACCCGCTGCGGCGCATTTCACTCGCCACCCAGGCCTTGACGCGGGGAGACCTCGACCAACACGCGCCGGGCAGCCGGATGGAAGAATTGAACACCCTGGCCCATTCGTTCAACGATATGGCCGGACGCCTGAAAAAATCATTCGACCACCTGAATGAGGAAATCACGGAACGCAAGCTGGCCGAACGGAAGTTGCAAGCCGGCGAGGAGTTGTTGCGCCATTTCATCAAGCACACGCCCGCCGCCGTGGCCATGTTCGACGCGAACATGTGCTACCTGCAGGCCAGTGACCGCTGGATCGCCGACTATCATCTTGAAGGAAATGATATTATCGGGCGCTCGCATTACGAGGTGTTTCCGGACATTCCCGAGCACTGGAAGGAAGTTCACCGGCGGGCGCTGCGCGGGCATACCGAGCGCTGCGAGGAGGAAATGTTCCCGCGTGCCGACGGCGGCGTGGAATGGCTGCAATGGGAAGTCCGCCCGTGGTATGCCGCGGAAAACGTGATCGGCGGCGTGATCTTTTTCACGCAGGTGATTACCGAGCGGAAGCGCAAGGAGGAGCGCTTCCGCCAGATCGTCGAGGCGAACATGCACGGAGTCTTTTTCTGGAACATGCGCGGCGGAATCTACGAGGCCAATGACGCGTTTCTCAAGATCGTCGGCCGTGACCGCGAGGATCTCGTCGCGGGGCGTATCAATTGGATGGCCATGACGCCACCGGAATTCACCGGGATGGACGAGCGCGCGCTGCGGGAACTCGCCGCCACCGGCGTCTGCGAACCGTATGAAAAGGAATACCTCCGCAAGGACGGCTCGCGCATCCCCATCCTCCTGGGTGCCGCCGTGCTCGGCGATGGCTCGGACGAGGGCGTCGCCTTCGTCCTCGACCTGACCGAACGCAAAAAAATCGAACACCAATTGCTGCGCTCCCAGCGGATGGAAAGCATCGGCACCCTGGCCGGCGGCATCGCCCACGACCTGAACAACGTGCTCGTGCCGATCATCATGTCGCTCGACCTGATGAAAATGAAGTTCACCGACTCCGCCAGCCAGAAGATGCTGGCGGTCGTCAGCTCCAGCGCCAAGCGCGGCGCGGACATGGTCCGGCAGGTGCTGTCGTTCGCCCGCGGCGTCGAGGGACGGCGGATGGAAGTGCAGGTCTCGCACCTGATCCAGGACATTGAAAAAATCGGCAACGACACTTTCCTCAAACACATCCTGGTGAGGTCGCACCTCCCGGCACGGCTATGGACCATCATGGGCGACCCCACCCAGCTCCACCAGGTGTTGCTCAATCTCGCCGTCAACGCCCGCGACGCCATGCCCGGTGGCGGCACGCTGACCCTCTCCGCGGAAAACATCCGGCTCGACGAGCACTACGCCGCGCTGAATCCCGAAGCCAAATCCGGCCCCTACATCCTGCTCCAGGTCGAGGACAGCGGTTCCGGCATGCCGCCGGAAATCATCGATAAAATCTTCGATCCCTTTTTCACCACCAAGGAAGTCGGCAAAGGCACCGGCCTCGGGCTCTCAACCTCGCTGGGCATCATCAAGAGCCACGGCGGATTCATCCAAGTTTACAGTGAGCCGGGCAAGGGGACGAAATTCAAAATCTATCTGCCCGCGCGCATCGAAGTTTCGGCGGAGACTGAAGCCGCGTCCCCCGAGATGCCACGCGGCCACGGCGAGCTGATCCTCGTGGTGGACGACGAGACCCTGATCCGGCAGATCACCCGGCAAACGCTCGAAACCTTCGGCTACCGGGTTCTGCTGGCCAACGACGGCGCGGATGCGGTGGCCATCTATGCCCGCCACCAAACGGAGATCGCCCTGGTATTGACCGATATCACAATGCCGGTGATGGACGGCGCGGCTGTCATCCAGATCCTGAAAAAACTCAATCCCGAGGTCCGCATCATCGCCGCCAGCGGACTCTCCGCGCATCAGGATGCCACCGGTTCGCCCCCCCATGGAGCGGCATATTTCCTGCCGAAACCCTACACTGCGGAAACCCTGCTGAAGGTGCTGGCCCAGGTGCTGGCGGCAGGGCCTCCGTCCGCGGGGTGAATTTGAATGTCGGCAGACCTTGGACGATGAATCCTGCCGAAGCAAAGCCCGAAGGTCTCTCTTCGGCTTCCCATTGGCACTCCGCAGCAGGCTGCGGAGTCAAAAGCGGCAGCAGGCTGCCGCAGTCCAAGGTCTTTCGCGTCGATTCTCTCCCGAGTCTCCAAACTCCTCGCGAAAGGGAAGTCACAGATCCGTGGTGTCCGCCGCTCCCGATTTTTCCAACACTTCGGCCCGGACTCAGCGGAGTCCCACGGGCGTATCGAGAATTTCCTTCAGCACGAACGCGCGGCGGATTTCCGCCGGATCGCGAAGCCGCTGGCGGAGGCCGAACGGAACTTGCCGGGTCGGCTCCGCCGTACCCTTGGCGGCGACCCGCGCGCGGGTGGCCGAAGCGCCGCCGGAAGTGGTGGCTTTGTTTTCGCGAATCTGGCGGAGGCGGGCCTCCAGGTTCTGCTGGTGTTTGAGGGCCTTGGCGGTTTCGTTCGCGACTTCCGCATCGTAACCCGCCATCTGCATGGACGGAGGAACAACGGCACGGGTGCGCCGCGCCCGATCGGACGGCAGGGCCGGCGGACCGGATTTCCGATAGCTCTCGTCCGGACCGGAAATTTCCTCGGGTTCGTAAATCTCTCCGGGTTCTTCCGCGTTTCTGCCGAGAAGACTCTTCAGCGCCGAGCCAATGGCTAACAGAATGAGAACGGCAATCTGAAAGTTGTCGAATATCCAGTCCATGATTCCTGATTTTTGTTAGGAACACGCGGGAGGCGCGGACGCCTCCCGCCATGTTCGTTGGAAGTTACGCGCCTTCCTGTTTCGAGATGTTGGTGCGCATCTGGGTGTCGGACTTGACGTTTTCCATCTTGTAATAATCCATCACGCCGAGACGCCCGCTGCGGAAGGCTTCGGAAATGGCCAGCGGGACCTGGGCCTCCGCCTCGACGACCTTGGCTTTCATTTCCGCGACGCGAGCGATCATTTCCTGCTCCAGGGCGACGGCGGCGGCGCGGCGGATTTCAGCCTGGGCCTGGGCCATGTTCTTGTTCGCCTCGGCCTGCGCTTCCTGAAGTTGCGCGCCGACGTTTTCACCGACATCCACGTCCGCGATGTCGATGGAGAGAATTTCGAAGGCGGTGCCGACATCGAGTCCGCGATGCAGGACGACCTTGGAAATGGAATCGGGAGACTCGAGCACGGTCTTATAGCTTTCCGCCATGCCGATGGTCGTGACAATGCCCTCGCCAACACGCGCGATGATGGTTTCCTCTTTGGCACCACCGACGAAACGGTCGAGATTGGTGCGGACGGTGACGCGGGCGCGGACTTTCACCTGGATGCCGTCCTTGGCCACACCGTCGATGGTGGACCGGCCGGACGCGGGATTCGGGCAATCAATGACTTTGGGATCGACCGATGTGCGGACCGCTTCGACGACGCTTTTTCCGGACCCCTTGGTGGCGAGATCGATGGCGCAGGCACGGTTCCAGTCCAGGGCAATCCCGGCCTTCTGGGCGGCGATGAGCGCCTGGATGGACGGGATGACATTTCCGCCGGCGAGGAAATGCGCTTCGATGTCGTTGATCGGGATCTCAATGCCGGCTTTTTTCGCCGTGATCCGCGCATCGACCACCATGCCGTAAGGCACCTGCCGGAGCCGCATGGCAACGAGATCGGTGAAGCCGACGTAAGCTCCCGCGAGCCAGGCTCGAAGCCAGACACTGAAAAAGGAGAGCATGATGCCGAAGAGCAGCAATCCGAGGATCGCGACGACGATGAGGATGACGGTAGTGATGTCCATGGGTGTGGTTTGTTATTTTTTATTGAGAGTGACAATGAGACGGAAACTGTCGGCGCCGATGATTTCAAGCGCGGAACCGGCGGGGACCTGGCCGGATTGGCAGAAAGCTTCGTAGCGGCGGCCATCGACACGGACATATCCGCTCGGCGAAAGCATGGTAAGCGCTTCGGCGGATTTTCCAATCAATTCGCGGGCCTCGTTACCGACCGCAACGGAAACCGCAGTGATTTCCCGGGTGAGAAAAGCGCGTTTGCCCAGTTTGGTTTTCGGCAGATAGCGGAACTCCATGAACAGCGCGAGACCCGCGATCACGAAGGCGGTGACCAACGCCGCGATTCCGCCACCGGTTCCGTAATGGATGAAAGCCAGCACCGATCCCGCGAACATCAGGATTCCTCCAATGGTCCCGAGAACCGCACCGGGAACGATGACCTCCACGGCGATGAAAATAATACCGACAACAAACAACAGGATGATCAACGTCATGATGAAACCTCCACGATCAGGCCGAATTCCGCAAGACCGGTAACTGTCACCGGCGTGCCCGCGTCGGCGTAACCCACTGCGAGCCGCGCCTCATAACGTCTGCCGCCGATGTCCACCTGGCCGCTGGGAAAAAGTGCGGTTGCGGCGACGCCCGGCGCGCCGATCAATGTCGCGGCAGCCGGTTCATCAGCTCCACCGCCCGTCAGCGCGCGGGCGACAAGAGGCTCCCCGCCGACCGCGGCATCCAGCACCATGCGGCCCCACAAGCCGCCTCTCGGAAGAAATCTCAAAATCGCGAGAAACAGCAACACCGCCAAAACCACTCCGGCCATCACGTTGACCAGCGGACCGAGGAAAATGTTTCCTGAAAATGGAATCGGCTCGCCCGGCCAAAGATCCGTCATGGCCCACACCAGCGATCCCAACATCAAGGCCGCACCGGTCAGACCGCACACGAAACTGCCGGGGAAGAAAAACAACTCGATGAGAATCAGGACCACGCCCAGCAGGAAAAACAGCACCGGCTCGTGTCCGGAAAGTCCCGCCACGAACTGCCCGAAAAACACGATGCCAAGCAAAGTGAGCCCGGAAATGCCGAAGATTCCAAAACCCGGCGTCTTGAACTCGATGAACAGGCAGACCATTCCCAGACCTAACAAAATCGGCGTGATGGCGGTGAGATACTGCGCCAGTTTTTCCGACCAGGTGACTTCCAGCCGCTTGACCGAATAATTTCCCGCACCGTGTATGCGGTCCAACAATGAGTCGAGATTCTCCTCGATGCCCGCGCCAAGCAGGGGTTGCGGAGGATCGCCGTAAAGTTTGACGGCTTCCTGAGCGGTCAGAGAGAGCAGCTCGCCCTTCGGCTTGATGATCTCGTCGCCGATCTTGAATTCGTAATCCATGTCGATCATCGCCGAAATCACCTGGCCGCGATAGCCCTTGCCTTCGGAAATAGAGCGCGCCCTCGCCCTGAGATAACTGATAATTTTCCCGCGCATCGTCGCGCCGATCTCACCACCATCGGCTAGAATCGGAGCCGCCGCGCCGATAATGCCGCCGGGAGCGAAATAAATATCATCCGTGCCCGCGGAAATGAGGGCACCGGCGGAAATGGCTTCCCGATTGATGTAGGTGATCGTTTTTCCGGGAAATTTTTCAAGCGCCTTGAGCATTTCGAAGGTGACATCCAGCGCGCCTCCGGGCGTTTCCATATCGAGGACGATGGTATCCACGTTCTGCTCGATCGCCTCCTTGAGACCGCGCCGTAAAATGTAGAGTTCCGGCTTCGCGATCTGTTCGCGCATCGGAATGACCACCACCTTGGCCGGAGTGGATTTGGGCTCCGGTTTTTCAAGCTCTGGCTTTTCGGCCTGAGCGAAGCCACCGGAAACCAATCCCAGCGCCATCACAAATATGCTGAAAAATCCTCGTTTCACGAAAGCACCCTGTCGGGACGAACGATCTTACGCAAGCTCGTCTTTATTGGAAGATCCGGGGAAAATTCCAACAAAGACATCAAAGACATCAAACTCCGGAAATCACGCCGATTTGTTGGCCCCGGAATTCCGGATCGTTTCGAAAGTGCCCTCGATGAGTTTTTTCCCTTGTTCGCCGATGTTGTAGATCGTGCTCATCGTCTGGATCGTGCTGGCGGCCGGACCGGCGAAGCTGAACTCGCAGTTCTCGACTTCACACTGGTTCAGAGAAAACGGGCCATAGCCGAGAATGACGAAGCGGCAGTTCGTGAATTTGCAGGCTTCGTATTCGTGGAAATCGAGAACGACTTCTTCGTTGGCGAATTGATTTTTCGAGATTTTCATGAGGGATGGAGGGATTGGTTTTTTTTGAATGGGGTGAAGCCGCTGTTATGGCAGCTCGTCCGCATTCCGCAATTTCTAACAAATCACGAGCCGCGGCTGTCCAATTGAAAAATCTGGCCGGAAGTGTGCGACAAATGGTCGTGAAGATAGCGGATGAATCCGGCGACCGCATCCGGCGTGTTGAAACGGCCGAGCGCATGATCCGCCAGAACTTCCGCCCGCCGCTTTGCGGACACGTTTTCCGTCATCCGGGTTTCAAGAAATCCCGGAAGAATGACGTTTACCCGGACGCCATGACGGCCATTTTCCCGCGCCAGGGACGAGGCCAGACCGATCAGGGCGGCTTTCGCGGTGGCGTATGCGGCCTGACCCGCCGGTGGATGGATGGCGGATTGGCTGGAAATGAAAACGATGTGCCCGCCGCCCTGCGCGATCATTTGAGGCAGCGCCGCCGCCGCGCAGGCCGCCGCGCCTTGATAATTGACCGCGAGAATTTCATCCCACGCGCTTTCCTCCGTTTTTGCCAGCGGCGCATCGCGAATCATGCCCGCGCCACACACCAGCAGATCCACCGGACGGGATTTGAAAAAATCCCGAACCGTCACGGAAATCGTCACATCCAGTTCATCCCGCGCCGGAGCAACCACATCCCAACCGCTGAAAGCCCGCTGCACGGCCTGTCCCAAACCACCGCCGCCACCTGTGAGGATCAAATGATTCACGCTGGCGGATCGTGAACCGGTCCGCTTTGTCCCGACAAGCCCAACCCTTTCGAAGAACCCGGGAAAAGCCTGTGAGTAACTTCGGAACGAATGGGGGAAACCTAGATCGCTTTTTCAAAAAGACGATTCATTCCGAGGTCATGCAGCTTATTACCCAACTTGTTCTTCCCGTGGAACCCGCATGGTGAAGCCGGGGAACAGGCCGAATCGCGAGTTGTTCACACTATGAAGAAGATGATCTTATAGGTTCAAAAATGAAGAAATCATCAGAAGAGGGGAGCGATTTCATGAGAAGTCCCCAAAGAAAAAGGCCCTGCAAGTCGCATGAAACTTGCAGGACCTTTTCAAAAGACACTCTTTGAAATCAGAGAAGCATCAGGGCGGGTTGCTCGATGAACTTTTTAACTTCCGAGAGGAATTGGGCCGCCACCGCGCCATCGACCACGCGATGGTCACAGGAGACACCGAGGTTCATCCGCAGGCCGGGAACGATCTGGCCGCCCTTCACGACGGGTTTCTCGATGGCGGCACCCACGGACAGGATGACCGCTTGCGGCGGATTGACGATCGCATCGAAGGATTCGATTCCCCAGGCGCCGAGGTTGGAAACCGTGATGGTTCCGCCGTCGAATTCGTCGGGCTTGAGTTTCTTGTCCTTGGCGCGGACGGCGAAGTCCTTGACGGCTTTGGAAATGGCGAGGAGCGATTGGGAACCGGCTTGCTTGATGACCGGAGTGACCAGGCCGTCTTCAATCGCGATGGCGACCGAGAGACCGATGTTTTTGAATTTCACGATGTGATCGCCGGCGAAGGAGGCGTTCACCGCAGGCACGGCTTCGGTGGCGTTGATGACGGCCTTGAGGATGAAATCGTTGACCGAGTATTTGTTGCCGTGGGTTTTTTCCGCCTGGGCGTTCACTTGCTGGCGCAGTGCCATGAGCGGAGCGGCGTCCACTTCCACATGCAGGTAGAAGTGGGGGATGGTGGTTTTCGAAGTGAGGAGACGCGAGGCGATGATTTTCCGCATCGAGCTGAGTTCGATTTTTTCGTCACCTTCCTTGGCGACGGCCAGGATGGGCTGTGCCGGTGCCGCTGCTGGTGTGGGTGCCGGAGCGGCGGTTTTGGCTTTGACCGAGGCGGCGAGGGCGGCGGCGGCGGAAGCATCCGAAGATGGAGCGGCGGTTTTTGCGGGTGAGCTGGCGGCGGCCTGAACGTCGTTTTTGACAATCCGTCCGGCAGGACCGGATCCGGCGACATCGGCGAGATTGACTCCGAGGTCTGCGGCGACTTTGCGGGCGAGCGGGGATGCCTTGAGACGATCACCGGTGGTGGTCGCGGGTGTGGCTGCTGTTACCGCTACTGGTGAAGTGGCTGCTGCGGCCGGTTCGGGAGTTGCGGCTGCCGCAGGAGCGGAGGGCGCGGGCGCGGCTCCGGTGTCTCCATCCAGCACGGCGAGAATCCCGCCGATGACGGCTTTTCCGCCTTCCGGAATTAAAATTTCGGTGATGGTGCCATCATCGAAGGCTTCCATTTCCATCGTCGCCTTGTCGGTTTCGATTTCCGCGAGAATGTCCCCGATTTCGACGGTATCTCCGACTTTTTTGTGCCATTTGATCAGGGTGCCCTCGGTCATGGTATCCGAGAGTTTAGGCATTTCGATATTCACAGACATGATGTTTGATTGGAAAATGGGAGTCGGACTGAGGATGAGAAAAAGCGGGGGTATTTCCAGCCTTTTTACGGAGAGATTGGGAAACAAAAAAAGCGCGGGGAGTTTGAGTCTCCACCGCGCTTTGAAAACATGGGAAATCGATTCAAGGATTCGTGACCGTGACGGGAGCGAGCGGCAGCGGTTTCATCGTGGGAATGAGACCGAGATTCGGGCTGCCGGAGGAGCCTTGCACGCTGGCCATGCGCATCGTGGATTCCGAAGTGGTGCCGCAGCAGTCCTTTTTGGGGCAGTAGTATTGGACGCAAGGAGCGCAGGGGATGCGGACTTTCTTGGTCACGGTTTTGTAACGCGGGACTTTTTTATCAATGGTCCGGTACATGCCGCCCTTGCTGTCGTGGCCGACCAGCACTTCTTCCGAGACGATGTCATATTTGCAGGTTTTCACCTGCTTGGTGACGGTGCGATAGCCTGCGCCTTGATTGGAACAGCTGAACATCGAGCAGCACGAGGAAAAGCCGAGGGAAACGGCGATGAGGGTGGCTAAGAGCACTAGGTTTTTCATGTCAGGTAATGGTTGGGAGAAAATCGGTATCCGGATGATCAGAAGAGGCAGCAGCAGGAACTCAGGCCAAGGGCCAGGGCGGTAGCGGCAATCAAGATGGTTAGACGCAGGAACATATTGCAGATGCTAGGAAGCAGCGGGGCGTTGGCAATAAAAAAGACGGTCGCCTTGGGGGAAGGCGACCGATGGATCAGGCAAGGGTCAGAACCTTTTCCACGATCCGGCGTGGATTCGGAAGTTGTTCATGCTCAATGTGTGGCGAATAAATCGCCGGTGCATCGATCGAGCACACGCGCTTGATCGGCGCGTCGAGGTAATCGAAGGCGTGATCCTGGATCAGCATGGCCACCATCGCGGAGACACCGCCGAAGGGCTTGGACTCATCGACGAGTACGACGCGGTTGGTTTTCATCACCGTTTTGAGGATCGCTTCCTGATCGAGTGGGCGGATTGAACGGAGATCGAGAACTTCCGCATTGATGCCGTGCTCGCTCTGGAGAATTTCGGCGGCTGCCAGGGAATGAATCACCGAGCGGCCGTGGGCGATCAGGGAGACATCGGAACCTTCGCGCTTGAGATCGGCCAGTCCGAGAGGGACGACGAAATCGCCATCGGCGGGATCCGGGACTTCGCCGGTGGTGCCGTAGAGCAAGGTGTTTTCCATGACATAGACCGGGTCATTGTCGCGGATGGCGGCTTTGATTAGGCCCTTGGCATCGGCCGGAGTGGCGGGCGCGCAAACCTTCAAACCGGGGAATGCGGCGAACAATCCTTCCGGGATGTGGGAGTGGGTGGCGCCCACGCCGGTGCCGCCGTTGGCCGGGCCGCGGACGACGATCGGGCAATTGCAAAGACCACCGGACATGTAACGGACACAGGCGGCATTGCTGACGAGTTGGTCGAAGGCCACGGAATGGAAGGACCAGAACATCAGCTCCATGACCGGACGCACGCCGAGCATGGATGCACCGATGCCCATGCCGATGAAACCGGCTTCGGAAATCGGGGTGTCAACGACGCGTTTGTCGCCCCATTTTTTCCAAAGGCCTTCGGTGACTTTGTATGCGCCGTTGTATTGGGCGACCTCCTCGCCCATCAGGACGACATTCGGATCGCGGGCGAGTTCCTCATCGAGGCCTTCACGGAGGGCTTCACGGTAGGTGAGAATGCGGGACATGGTATTCGGGAAAATCAGGTAAGGCGGTGATGCGGTGGGTGAGTGAAAATGACCGGAAGATCAATCGTTGAAGAAGTGGCGGCCGATTTGGGAGGCGGGCGTGTTGTTGTCCGATTCCCAATAAATATCGGTGCTGATGTCCGCGATGGTCGGGGCGGGGGATTCTTCCGCGAATTTGACCGAAGCGGCGGCTTCCTCGGCGGCGGCCTTGTTGATGGCGGTCGCCTGGTCTTCGGTTAAAATCCCTTCCGCAATGAGTTTGCGGCGGAAAACGGCGATGGGATCGTGGTTCTGCTTGTAGTTTTCGATTTCCTCGGGCGTCCGGTATTTCTTGTGGTTGGCGTCCGCGATGCTGTGGCCGTAGTAGCGGTAGGTGTCGATTTCCAGCACGGTGGGCTTGGATTCCTTTTTCGCCCGCTCCATGGCGATGTGGGTTTTGGCCCGGACTTCGTAGAGGTCGGAGCCGTCGATGACATCCCATTCGATGGCGTAGGCTTCCGCGCGTTGGGCGAGGCAGCCGCTGTAGGCGGACGAGCGTTCCTGGGAGGTGCCCATGGAGTAACCGTTGTTTTCGATCACGTAAACGACGGGGATGCCGAAAAGGGAGGCGATGTTCAGTGACTCATGGAAGGCACCCTGGTTGACCGCGCCATCGCCGAGGTAGCAAAGGCAGCAACCTTCGCGACCGAGGTATTTGAGACCGTAAGCGAGACCGAGGCCGAGCGGAGTTTGGCCGGCGACAATGCCGTGACCGCCCCAGAAATTCTTGTCGGGAGCGAAGAAGTGCATCGAACCGCCCTTGCCCTTCGAGCAACCGGTTTGCTTGCCATACATTTCCGCCATGCACTCGTTCATGTTCATGCCGACGGCCAGCGCGTGACCGTGGTCGCGGTAGGCGGTGATGTAGTGATCGTCAGCGCCACCGAGGGAAATCGTGCCGACGGCGACGGCTTCCTGGCCGATGTAAAGGTGGAGGAAACCACCGATTTTTCCGGCCTGGTAGTATTTCAAGCCGGCTTGCTCGAATCGGCGGATTCGAACCATTTGCGAGTAGAGCTCGATCTTGCGCTCCGGAGTGAGCTCTTGGTTGATCGGGGAGCTGGCGAAATCGATTTTAAATGGACTGGCGCTGGTCATGATTTGCTTGGAAGAAAGAAGGGAGAGCTGGAAAAGTTCAAGGGTTACTTGGCAGGAACCGGGTGCCGCAGGGAGGCGGCCGGGTTGGAAAAGCGAAGTTGGGCACCGACGAAAATTGCCGTGAAAAGGACATTGGCGGCGATGGAATTCCGCAGAAAAACCCAGGAGGGAATCTTGGAAGCCACGGGGCCGGTCCAGACAGACTGCCAGAAGCCCGTCAGGGATTTTTCATACATCGGGTCGCCCAGCCAGGCGGCTCCGTTGGTGATGAGGTGGAAAACCAGGGCGGCTGCGACGGAACCGGCGAGGATCATGGGGAAGCTGCGTTTCGCGATGAACTGGCCCATGAAGAAGGTGGCGACCAGCGCCAGCAAGGTGGTGGCGATGATCGCGAAATCTCCAACCGGACCGATCGCGATAGGGTAGGTGACGGCCCAGATGCCGAAAGGAATCGCAAAGCCCCGCCAACCGGGTGTCATCAGCGCGCCACAGAAAAACAAGGCGGCCAGGGGTTGGAAATTCGGCTGTGACTCCGGCATCACGCTTCCGAGAACCCGGAATGCGATCAACAGACCGATGAGGAGACAAAGCGGCAGATAGCGATTCATGACGAGGGAGAATTGTGGATTTTTGGAGAGGCGGCTAGGCCAAAATCCGGGTTTCTAAAGGTTTTCCATCAACAGGAGCCGATGAATCTAAACGAGGAGTGGAAGGATTTCATGGCGACTTTTTGGGAAAGGGGAGAATATTGTTCCACGTGGAACATCCTTTTTTCAAAGCTTGAGCGTGGCCGGGGAAGCTCTATGTTGCGCGTCCCGCGATGTTTCGATACCCCAAAGATTATGATGTGATTGTGATTGGCGCCGGTCATGCCGGTGTCGAAGCCGCGATGGCCGCCGCCCGCTTGGGCGCTGAAGTCGCCGTGCTGACCCAGAATCTGGACACCATCGGTCAAATGTCGTGCAATCCCGCGATCGGTGGACTCGCCAAAGGACACATGGTCCGCGAAATCGACGCCCTGGGCGGAGCGATGGGTCTCAACACCGATGCGACCGGTATCCAGTGGCGGATGCTGAATGCCTCCAAAGGCCCTTCCGTCCGTGCGCCGCGGGCCCAATGCGACAAGAAGGCCTACCAGTTTCGAATGAAGCGCGAGCTTGAGGCAATGCCCGGGGTGGAGATCCACCAAGGCAATGTCGCCGACCTCTTGGTGGAGAACGACCGGATCATCGGGGTGGCGACCTCGCTGGGCATGCAGATTTCCGGGAAATCGGTGATTCTCAGCGCGGGCACTTTCATGGGTGGGCTCATGCACGTCGGCCTGAAGAACGAAAAGGGCGGGCGGATGGGAGATGCCACTTCCAATGTCTCCGAGGCCCTCAAGCGGTTGGGATTCGAGGTTGAGCGCTTCAAAACCGGCACACCGTGCCGCCTGAATGGCCGATCCATCGACTTCTCCCGCTGCGAGCGTCAAGACGGGGACACCCCGGTGCCGAAGTTCAGTTTCATGGCGGATACGCTGGTGCGGGAGGAAAATGACATTTTCACGCTCAACCCATGGGGCGATCCGATGTTCCACGTGGAACAAATGCCGTGCTGGATCACTTACACGAATCCCACCACCCACGCGGTGATCGCCGCCAACCTCCACCAGTCGCCGATGTATTGCGGGGTGATTGAAGGGGTGGGCCCGCGCTATTGCCCGTCGATCGAGGATAAAGTGGTCCGATTCGCGGAAAAGGACCGCCACCAGGTCTTTTTGGAACCGGAAGGCCGCCACACGCTGGAATACTACGTGAACGGCGTGTCCACCTCGCTGCCCTACGAGGTGCAGCTCGAATTCCTGCGGTCGATCGCGGGTCTGGAGAAATGCGAGATCCTGCGTCCGGGGTATGCGGTGGAATACGATTACTGCCCGCCCACTCAGCTTCGCTCGACCTTGGAAACCAAGCGGGTGGAAGGGCTCTATTTCGCCGGTCAGATCAACGGCACCTCCGGTTACGAGGAAGCGGCAGGGCAGGGGCTCATCGCCGGCGCGAATGCCGCTCTCAAGGTGATGGGTAAACCGGAATTCATCCTCGGTCGTGACGAGGCTTATCTCGGGGTGATGGTGGATGATCTTGTGACTCGCGGCTGCACCGAGCCTTACCGGATGTTCACCAGCCGGGCGGAATACCGGTTGTTGCTGCGCCAGGATAATGCCGATCTCCGCCTCACGCCCAAGGCCGCAGTTATCGGTCTCGCCAGTGGCGAGCGGGTTCAGCGGGTGGAAGCCAAGCTGGCAGGTCTCGAAAAAGCGGAGTCTTTTGTGCGTCATGCAGTGCATGAAGGCGCGAAGCTCGATCATTGGTTCCGCCGAGCGGAAAATTCCTGGGAAACCCTGCCCGAGTCGATCCTTCAGGAGTTCCCGCGTGATCTCTGGGCGCTGATCGAGACCAATTTCAAATACGAGGGCTACCTGGGTCGCCAACAATCCCAGATCGACCGCATGTCCCGTCAGGAAGGGAAACGGCTGTCTCCCGACCTCGATTACTCGGCAATCCGTGGTCTTAAAAAGGAAGCGCAAGTCCGCTTCACCGAGATCCGCCCGACCACCCTCGGACAAGCAGGCCGCATTCCCGGAATCACCCCGGCGGACGTGGCGATGCTGGTCATTTGGTTGGAAAAGCTGGAGCGCGAGGAGAAATCTTTGGATCCGTCAGCGTAGTTATCGGGAAAAAGAGAACCGCAAAGCCGCTGAGATCATGCAAAGGGACGCGAAGAGAATGAGTTCAGCGTGCCCGGAGAAACGATTAAGCGCAAAGGTAGCGCGTTCTCGCCGAGAGCGCAGGCCCATGGAAAGAGAAAGCGGA
>CAYXZE010000014.1:0-2283 GCA_964469395.1 uncultured Luteolibacter sp. | reverse complement strand
CGCAAAGGTAGCGCGTTCTCGCCGAGAGCGCAGGCCCATGGAAAGAGAAAGCGGATGCCAGAAAGAGCCGGAAAGGCTTGGCCTGATCAAATTTTTCTCCATCCATGGTCATGCGCCCCCGGCGGTGGCGCGCCACCTTCTTTCGCGTTCCGCGCCCTAATTATCTTATTGCAAGTGTTTTGCGAAATTGGAATCACGACTTCGTCCAAGCCGGACTTGCCAGTTCAGGAAAAGCTTGGTGGTCTCGCGAATGGCTAAGAATCACCTGATGGACGATCCCTATTTTTTGAACATCATCATGCGGATCGAGAGTCGGATCACGGAAGCGGATCGGGAGGCCCGCGATGCGGGCATTGTCCTGCCGAAGGATTCCGCAGTGAAATCCGCATTAAGAAAAACCGAGTTGGCGTTGAGTGGAAAACCTCCGGTGAATCCGCCCAAGGATCCGCTGGAGGAATGGATCGCCAATTTGAGCGCGTCATTGGTGGGAATGGCCGGGGATCTGGAGGCAACGGCGGGCATTCGCACGGCGGATTTCCTGAAGACTTTGAGCGCGGCGCGGCAATCGCTGGACACCCGGCGCGAGATGGCCGGCACCCCGCGGGGCTATCTGGATTTTCTGGAAGGATTCATCGAACAGGCGAGGAGTCTCTGACCGGCGGTAGAGGAGAATGTTTCGGGAGATCACGCCTTTGTTCTATCAGACATCGGGCAGGTTCGGTTGCTCCGGTGCTTCGGATAGATCACCGTGGACGCCGCGGGTGATGATGTCGTTGGTGGCCTCGTCCAGATAGGTGTGAAGCAGCTCGGCGAGCTGTAGGAACTGCGGCCAGAGGATTTTGTCGATCATGGAGCGGGTGGTGCGGATCATGATGGTGGCACGCCGCTGGCGCGGGAGACGATACGGATAGATCCGGTTGCGGCGGCAGAGGGCGAGGAAAAGCTGGCGCTTCCACGGGTCCTCGATCTTGAGCTTGAACTCGGCGGGCGGCTCGGGCGCGGCGGCGAGTTGGGCTTGAAGACGGTCGATCGCGCTGCGGGCCGCCTGTTTTTCTCCGGCGGAATCGGTGCCGGAGAAAAGGGCTTCTACCTTGCGGATTTTTTCCAGCAGTTCATCGCGGGTCATGGGTGCGCTCGGATTTTAAATAGACGTCTCATTCTCAAGCGATTATCCGCGGGGCTTCACCCGCTGCGAGCGGGGTGGTTTGCGGAGGTCGCCTTTGTCGCGGAGGGTGAACAGGTTGGGGTCGTTCTGGCCGGTGAGGAAGCGGGCACCTGAGGACCGCTGGTCGCCGAAGTAGTGAGCGTTGAGTTCGAAGAGGCGTTCCACGAAATCGTGGGAGCCGATGGCGAGGCCGCCGTGGAAATGGGGAAGCGGATGGAGGAGGAGTTGGCTGCGGTTGAGGAGCGGCCCGGCGGCTCCGGCACGCGGAGGTTTGGGTGGATCGGGTTCGCTGTGGCAGAAGTCCCGCCATGATTTGAGCGCGGTCCCCCACGCGGAGTTCGATTCCATGTTAGGGAATAGCTCACGGATCATGGATTGCGCGGCAAGGTTTCCGGAAACGGCGAATCCGATGGAGCAATGCGGGTTGTTTTCGGGCGAGGTGCCTGGGGTTTCACGGGTGCAGGCGTGATCGATCCATGCGGCGACGATGCGTGAGGCGTGACCCGGTTCGACGAAGGCCATTTCGAAGCGGGAGTTCCAAAGCGTGCCGGAAGTGGCGTGCTGCCGGTGGTAGCGGGTGGCGGCATTATGTTTGACGCGTTTGAGGAGGACGCCGACGGAGCCGAAGTAGCCTTCGGCCTGCTTCCATGCCTCGGGATCGTTGCGGCGGAGTCCGGGGAGGAGCTTGTCGATAACGGCATCGCTGAGATTCGCCTGGATGCGGGCGAGCATGTCCTTTTTCGTGAGCCTTGGAGCGAGCGGGCATTCCAACAGGAGATGGAAGGCGCGAGGTTCGATGGAAAAGGCGAGGATGCGGATGGAGCAAAACTCTGCTTGGCGGAGAAGATCCGTTCGCATGGCGTCGAGTTCCTCGGGTGACATGCCGGGCCAGGGTCCTGCGAAGGACGAGTGGCAGAGCTGGAGGACGGTTTTCGCGTCCGGGAAATAGCGGAATGACGAGCGTGCTTTTCTCATGGCTAGTGGGTTTGTCAGGCTAACGGCGCGAGGAGGTGAGAGAGGGTTTCCGAGTCGATGCGCAGGCTGGTGGTTTCCTCGGAAAGGAGGGCTTTGACGAGGGCGGACTTGTGTTTCTGGAGTTCGAGGATGCGGTCCTCGAT
>CAYXZE010000013.1:0-19889 GCA_964469395.1 uncultured Luteolibacter sp. | reverse complement strand
CCTGCGGCTATTTTGTCAGCACCGTGCTGCGCGATGCCGGCTTCAGGGTCGAACGCGCGAAGCTGGGCCAGCAAGCTTCCCAAGTCATCATCAAGACCATGACCACCGATGACCGAATCAAGATCACCTCCAACTCCTCCATGAAAAACATGGAGGAAGTTTTCAAAAACAGGGGCGACGGATTGTATATTGTGGGCCTGGACAGTCATGCGGGATTCGTAACCGTGAAAGGCGGGACGATGACTTTCGTTCATTCCTCCTACTACACTCCGCCCCGCGCGGTCTGCGCCGAGCCGCTTCAAGGGAAAAACCCTTTCACCGATTCCAGATACCGGGTCATCGGAAAAATTCCGGGAGACGAATCCTTGAAACATTGGATCAAGGGCGAGAAGATCGGAATCAGGAAGTAAACCGCAGAATTCCAAACTGAAAGGAGCACACGCGGAAAGGAGTTGCTTCGTGTCGGGAAGAAGGTAAGATTTTCCCACCATGACTACCGTTCTGTCACAAAAAGGTCAGATCGTCCTGCCTAGCGCCGTGCGGGAGCAAATGCATTTGGAGGCTGGGCAGGATTTTGAAGTCTTCATCGACGATGAGGACACCATCACCCTCCGCCGGATCAACCGCCCGCCCAATCGCGGCTTGGTGGATCATCTTCTCGCCTGTCCCTACCCATTCGAGATTCCGCCACGGGACAAAGACTCTACCAGGCCCATTTCCCTGTGAGCTACCTCGTGGATACCAACGTCTTCAGCGAGCTCGCCAAGACAAAACCCGATGCCCAAGTCGTCGCGTGGCTGCGCGACCACGAGCCGGAACTCTACTTGAGCACCATCACCATCGGCGAGCTCCGCCGCGGCATTGAGAGCCTTCCCGCCGGAAAGCGAAAGACGGCCCTGCAATCCTGGTTCACCGGCCTCTGCAAGCGCATGGAAGGCCGAATTCTCAGTTTCAACACCAGCACCGCCCATGTTTGGGGACAACTGGTGGCGGCGTGGGACAAAAAGGGCACGACCGTTCCTTCACTCGATAGCCAGCTCGCCGCCACCGCCCATCGCCACAACCTGACGATGGTGACGCGGAACGTCTCTGATTTTCAGAACACCGGGGTGAAGATCTTCAATCCCTTTGCAATCTAGCAGCCACTCATAACGAATTTTCAAAGCCAAATGCCGTCCTTGCACCAGCAGCGCCTGATTTCCATACTCGATTATTTCACCGAAATGCGGACGCTCCGGCTCGCACCCCGGGTATCGGAACAAACGACGCGATGCGTTCCTTTGCTCAAGGGCCAGAACAGGGGGTCACCGGGCTTGGTCGCGCCCATATAACTGTCGTTCACGAACCAATGAAGTTCCGTCGATGCATTGCCGGTGTTCGCGGTGAATGGAATGCGCTGACGTTCCTGCTGATCCTCGTCAGGCATGAAAAGGTAGGCGCTGCCGTTGGCGGGAGACGTGATGACAAGTTCGTTCTTCGTCACTTCTTTCCCCGCATCCTCACGACTCTTCAAAAACGCCGCCACCCGGACGGGCCAGACGGGATCGGAGCCTAACATGTGAACCTCGCAGGTTTCGTATCTGCTCACATCCGCGATGGCATGGTCGCGGATCTTGTGGGGGCAGTTGGGAGATGGAGTCTGCCCCGACAAGGCGCACACCTCGCGCTCCTCGATCGCATCGGGCTTGGCGAACCACGGCCCGTTTCCCGCAGGGTATAGCTTCCGACAGATGTCCCACACGACCGGGGTCGCCGCCTTTCTGCCAACGAGAAATTTGGAGGACCGGCCATCCGGATTGCCCAGCCAGACACCGATCACATAGTCCGGATTGTAGGCGACGGTCCATGCGTCGCGGAATCCCGCGGAGGTCCCCGTCTTCCAGGCCAGCCGCGGTATCCTGATGTCGGCAACGGTGCCGGAGGAATCCATGGAACGCTCGTCACCGCCCAGAATATCGGAGACCAGCCAGGACGCCTCGCTGGAAAACAACCGGGTCCCGGTCGCCGGGGCGGATGGCATTGTCCGATAGGGCATATAAATCCCGCTGCGGGCGATACAGGCGTATGCGTTTGCCAGGTCCAGCAAAGTCACCTCCGCGTTCCCGAGAACGAGGCCGAGCCCGTAATGATCCGCGGGTTTGGATAGAGTGTGCAAGCCAAGCTCCCGGAGTTTGGCGTGAAACAACGGCTGGCCGATTCGCTTTTCCACATCGATGGCCGGCAGGTTCAGGGAGCGGATGAGCGAGTCTCTAACCGTCACGACGCCGCTATGCGACTTGTCGAAGTTCGTGGGGTCGTAGTCGCTATAGCTTTCCGGAACATCATGAAGCACACGCAGCGGAGTGAGCATTCCCCGGTCCATCGCGATGGCATAGGCGAAGGGTTTCAGCGTGGATCCCGCCGAGCGTGGCGCGGCGGCGGCATTGACCTGGGCGCCCTTCGATTTGGCCCGGAAATCCGGCGAGCCGACCATCGCGAGCACCTCGCTGGTCTTCGCATCCAATACCACCACCGCCCCTCCCCGGATGCCTTCCGCGCGCAGGGAGGGCGAGTATTTGGCCAGTGAATCCTCCACGATCCGCTGCAAGGACAGGTCGAGGGTGGTTCTCGCCTCGATGGCTCCCCGGGCCGCTTTTCGGGAAAGCGTGTCGCAGAAGTGCGGCGCGAGGAACGGATAGCGGTCGGGTTGGAAGCGCAACGGTTGCTGGAGAGCGTTGTGCATTTGTTCCCGGGTGATGAAACCACAGGCCACCATCCGGTTCAGCACATAGAGCTGCCGTTTTTTCGCCGCGCCGAGATATTTCACCGGATTGAAACGCGTGGGCGATTGCGGGATGCCCGCAAGCAACGACGCCTCGCCAAGACTCAGGTCATGCGCCCCTCTTGAGAAATACCTTCGGGCGGCGGATTCGATGCCCACCAGATTCGCACCGAACGGCGCACGGTTCAGATAGAGTGAGATGATTTCCTGTTTGCCCAACTGCCGTTCCATTTGCAAGGCGCGAAACGCCTCGATGCCCTTGGTCATCAAATTCCTCCGCCGCGGGCAGGAAAGCCGGATGAGCTGCATGGATAGGGTCGATGCACCGGAAACACGGCGCAGCGATGTCGCCGTTTGTTTGCACGAACGCGCCACCGCGAGGCAATCGACACCGCCATGGTTCCAGAACCGCTGGTCCTCGGCAGCCACCATGGCTTTCGCGATCCAGTCGTCGTGGTGATAGACATAGGTTGGCACGCTGTCAAAATCCCCGTCCGACAATTGGATGCGCAGCGGAATCCCATCGCGATCGCACCAGCGGATGCTGGCCGGAATATCATGGAGCGGCTTTCTATCAAACGGAAAGATCACCCACAGCACGGCGAATACCGCGATGACCACGGCCGCCATAGCCGGGGTGATCCACAGGATGCGCCGTGCGACCCGACGCATCCGCTTACTGATCCATGCGGTTTTCACTTGGTGATGATCATTTCCGACTGGCTGGTCACGCTCCTGACTTCCGGCTCATACATGCACTCGGCGGAGATCGGCGGAACCAGGTATTTTCCCGGAGTCACCGCACGCGCGAGATAGTAGAATATTGACTGCTCCGAAACCGGCTTGGTGAAGAGCAGGATGCGATCATCCCGGATATCCTTTCTGGCGCACCACGCGGACTTTTCATTGGTCCAGGGCAGGGATTGGGTGGTGTCCAGATTCGGATTTTCAATTTCCAGACCGGCGGGCAACAGATCCTCGATGGCGATGTTATCATAGTTATGCCCATTCGGATTGAGCGTGATTTTGGCAACCACCAGATCGTTCTGCTTGAGCTTGGTGACGTCGATCGGGTTGCCCTCGTCATCCAGCCACTCCCGCCGCACGCTCATGCCCTCATTTTTGGCGGTGAGCTTTTTATAATATTCGGGAAGGTCCAGCGGCACCCCTTCGGACTCGAAGGAATAGTATAGATTTCCCGGACCCTGATTGGTAAGGAGGATCGCTCCGGTCTCGCTGCGTTCGATCACCCACTTCCGGTCCTTGGACTGGTCGAATGCCTCCGTGGTGCCATCGGGCAGAGTGATCGTCGCCTTGAAATCCCGGGATTCCTGTTTGATCCGCCGGGCATATTTGCCCAGTGCCATCAGCGCCATCGCGTTGTCCTGCGTGGTGCCCCAGTAGCCGTTGATCTTCGTCTTGCTCAGGTATTGGACGAGTTTGATGACATCTTCGTTTTTCGGGTCGATATCGAGCCACGCGGACAACAGCAGAGCGGCATTCCGGTTGGGGCTATTGAAACTACCTCCCTGGTCGCGCGCTCCCGCGCCCGGCAGCCCGAGTTCCTTCAACAAGGCCACCGCACGCTTGGGTTCGCCCTGGACGAGCAGGGCGGAGGCGTTCATCAGCCGCGCATAGTAAGACAGCTTGTCTTTCATCTCCAACATCCGCGCCTGCCATGGATGTTCCGGCTCGCCGGCAATGGCCAATACATAACAGGCGTAGGCCCGCTGGTCGTAGCCCCATTCGTAGGCGCTGTCTCCATTGGATGCCGAATCCAGCCCGTTGTGCAGCGCCTTGAGCGCGCGATCCAACGACGCCTGCGGAATGGCATAGCCGGCCTTCTTCGCCTCGACGAGGAAATGCGTGGCATAACTCGTTCCCCACGGACAGGGTTCGTTGGATCCGGACCAGTAGGAGAATCCTCCGTGGGACTGTTGCATCGAGAGAATCCGCCAGACCCCGGACATGACATAATCCTTTGCCGCATCCTTGTTCATGGACTTGTCGAAGGTCCGGTTCGCGAGATCCGGCAGATAGAGCAAAGGAAACGCGCCGGAAGTGGTCTGCTCGATGCAGCCATAGGGATACCGCATCAGATATTGCAGTCCGCGGCCCAGTTCGAGAGTCGGCTCCTTGGACACTTGCAACCTTCGAAACACCGACTCCGGCAACCAGTTGGCGGGCGCGTGGATCTCGATGGTTTTGCCCGGCATCAGCGAGCCGGAATCCGCAATCACTTCCGCCGAGATCGGCGGGCGGACGGCGATTTCGATCGTATCGGTGAATCTCACGGTCTCCGCCTCGCAACTGACGGTGCACAATGCCTTGCCCGGCAGATTTCCCGCGACCATCGGGATCGAGACCAACGCGGAACCGCCTTTCTTGATTTCAATGTTCTGCTCGTTGATCTTCGTGGAAAGCGGGCCGCCGCAGGTGATCTGGAGTTTGGCGGTGACATCCTTGCCCATCTCGTTGAATACCGTGACATCCATCAGACATTCATCGCCGGGAGCGAGGAAACGTGGCAGGGATGGCTGGACGATCAGCGGGCGCTTCACTTTCACCATGCCTTGCGCGCTGCCCAATTGCCGGGCGTTGCACGCGATCGCCATGACACGCAGCTCCCCGGTGAATTCCGGCACGTCCACTTCCACCTCGGCCATTCCTTTGGTCACCGCGATCTTCGATGCCCAGAGGGAAACCGGTTTGAAACGGTTCGCCTTGATCGGGTTCAAGCGCTTGGTCAGGCGTTCCGCCGCATCGGTATCTTCATCACCGTCACCGCCGGGGTTGGACTTCTTGGCAAGGACGGACTCGTCGAGAACTTCCATCAGCTCCGAATACACATCGTGGGAATCCACTCCCAGTCTCCGCAGTTCATACAACCAGGCGAGAGGAGACGGAGTCTTGAATGAGGTGAGCATGCAAATCGCCTCATCCACGGCAATGAGCGTCACCTCCCCATCCACCGGTTGCCCGGCATCGTCGGTGAGCAGGATTTTGGTCTTGAGCTTGCTTTGCGGCAGGATGGTTTCGGGCGTTTCCAACGCCACGTTGATCCGGTGATTTCGCGGCGATACCTTGAGCGGAACGGAGCCGAACGCGCGGTGGCCCTTCCATACGGATTCCGCCACCGCCGGACGGATGACCGATACCGTGCAATGCACATTGGGCGCGTAAACATCCTTAACCTCCACATCGACCTCCGCCGTGTTTTTCTCCAGGAAAATCACGCGGCTTTGCAACACCTTGTCGGACTCGATCGTCAGCAACACCGTCCCGGAAAACGGAGCCTGAATGGTTAGCTTGGCGGTATCGCCGATGAGATATTCCGGCTTGTCCAGTTTCAGGGTGAGACTGTCCGGCTTGTCCCTTTGGGTCGTGGTCCAGGATTGCTCGTAAGCGGAGGCATAGAATGCAAACGAAGAGACGCAGCCGGAATCCGGGTCCGAAATAGACAGCTCATTCTGGCCATGGCCGGTGGGGGTGAACGCATACTCCGCGGTGCCGGACGATACATCCAAAGTCTCCTCCCTGAGAAGGGTGACCACCCTGCTTGCCTCATAAGTATATACCCCGCTCGGGGTCCTCTTGTAGTTATAGTTCCAGTCGATGTGCGAGAGCCTCACGATGAGCGGCTTCGCCGGCTTGAAAGTCTCGCCATCGGGCCGCACCGTGATGACGGACAGCTTGTGATTTTCCCCGGATTTGAGCCAGGAACCGGGAGCCCGTTTGATGCCGATATAGAACGGATAGGGATCGATGACGGTCTTTTTCGTGGAAGTGATGGCCCGTCCGCTTTGCTCGAACACCGACGCCTGCACCAGCGCCTGAATGGGGCCGGGCGCATTGGCCGGAATCGAGGATTCGATTTCTGCGGTTACTTTTCCTTCTTCGTCAAGAGTCAGGTTGTCGATGTCCCGGGGCTTCATGGAGAATGATTTGACCTCCTGCTCGCCCCAATACCGCATCGGCTGGGCACCGAATTGATATTCACTCCATTGCTTGGGGGCGAATGAAACGGGGGTGTAAATGCACTTGATGCCGGCCTTCATTCCCGAGGCGGGGGCGCCGAGGAGATGTTCCGCGAAGATATTCGCCTTAATCTTCTCGTTTGCCGCAAACCGTTCCTGCTCCGTCGTCACCGTGACCCGTATTTGCGGCGGAACGAAGTCCTCAAGCAGGAAGGTCGCGGACCCCATGTCATTTTTCGCCTGGGGAACGCGCAGTCTGAGGGTATAGCGTCCCGTGGGCAGATAGTCCGGCATGATCGTTTCCACCTCGGCGGCTCCGAACGCATTGGGCATGGCGGTGATCTCCTTAAACAGCCGTCCGTCGGGTTTGACAATCTGGAACACCACGGGAAACGCGGTGGGAGCCGTGAAGTCCGGGTTTCTGATCATGGTTCTCGCATGAAGGGTTTCACCCGGACGGAAGATCCCGCGGTCCGTGAATAGAAACGCTTCAGCCCCCGCCGACCGATAGTCCCGGGTCGATTCGGATTGATCCGCCGACAGATCATTCTGATCGAGCCGGAGATACGATAGATCATCCGCCAACTGCGCGGTGATCAGGAACGGGGTGGCGTTCTTCTCCTCCGCATTGCACGGAATGGCGGCGATGCCGTCGGCATTCGTCACCGCTTTCGCGATCAATTGGTTGTTCGCCGAGTAGGCGGTGACTTCCACACCGCCCACAGGCTTCGCATCCTTCAGCGAGCAAACCCAGGCGAACACATGGTTTTTGGAGCGTTTGGCGGAAATCCCCAGATCGGTAATCACCACCAACCGGCTGTCCGATAGATTGCGGTAGTAAGAGGAGGTTTTCTCCGTATCCTCACCCCTGATCTGCACCAGATAGGCGCCCTTGGTCTTGGTGAAGTCGCGCAGCTTCAGGTAGTCCTTGGTTTCCGTATTCATCGCTGCCGAGAGAGCCATCTCCTTGTGGGTCACATTGCCGATGATATCTTCGATGCGCTGGCTGCCGCGGCGGTAGTGGTATCCTTCATCGTAGTCGTCATCGTCGGATCCGGGTTCGTCGGTGGCTTCCACGGGAAGATTGTATGAGCCGCCATTGGAATTCTGCCTTGCGAAATAGACCAGGTTGCTGGCCATCACCGGAGCCACGGAGACCTTGCATTTGGACAGGTTCTGGAAAGTGATGGGAACCAGCAGGCTTCCGGCGGGGGACAAATAGCCGCCCGCTCCCGCAAACTCCAATGACGCCGCCGCGCGGGTGATCGTCACGGTGTTGGTGGATTCATCGACGAGGATGAATCCTTTCTCCGAAACCAAGCCAGCCTTCACCTTGACCTCATAGTCCCGGTTAGGAACGAAGGGCCCCAGCAGACTCAGTGTATTCGTCCGGCCGGAGTCCCTTTGCACCGTGAACTTCACCGGCGGATTGATTTCGATGAACGCGGCGGCGGTTTTCACGTCCACGCTTTCCGAAAATTGCAGGCGAATGGACGGATTTTTCTCATCGCCACCGCTTTCGTTCACGGAATCGACTCTCAGCACGGTGTTGATCACCGCGGCCACTTCGACTTTGTCCTTGATCCCCCGCGTCCACTTCGCCGGTTGGAATCCCGGCTCCAGCTCGAAATACATCCTGCAAGTCGGCGCGGATGATATGCTGATCTGCTTGGTGATCGATTTGTAATAGTCATTCTCGATCACGAACGGAAGATAGCTTTTCGCTCCCGCCGCGTCGTAGAAGAACACCTTCAGGCGGTTTTTCAGGGAATCGGAATCCGGGAGCATGGTGAAACCCAGAGAAAACCTGTAACCGCGGTTGCTTCCGCTCATCTGGTTTGCCTCCCGAATCGTCATTTCCGGGGAGGAGAATGACCACAAGCGCACACCGGAATATTTGGTTCCAGCGAGGTTGACGAGTTCATTGGCCAACCGGGCCTCGTAGTATTGATTGAGATTCCATTCCAAGTTGGGCTTGAAAACCAGTTCGTCAGCGGAGGCCCAGAAGAAACTTCCCTCCATGTTCGGGGAGAACTTGACGGGCGCTTCCTTGAGGGTTTGTCCGACGGCATCCTTGGCGACCACCGGGCAGGGGAATTTCCAACGCAACTCCTGATTCCCCGCTTCGAGGACCGCTTGACGACCGGCTGTGAACGTCACTGATTCGAATGGTTCCCTCGGACGTGCCGGCGTTGATTGGGTGTCCCCGACGACCGAGCCCGCGGGTTGGGAGCGGACCAGGCTCCGCGTGGTGTTAAATGGAAGCACGGAGCCGCCGCCGGAGGTCATGCCACTCTTCACCTTGATTTCATAGGCGATGCCCGCCGCAAATTCCCCGCTGAGACTCAGCTTGTCAGGGCGGCCTGGGAGTCTGGTCATGGCGACATCGACCTTTGGTGAGATCTCGATAAAATCCGATAGATCGCCATCGGCAAGAGCCTCGGAAAACACCAGTATGACCGCCGGTTTTTCCCCCGTCCGTTCTTCAAACGAAACCGCTGACAGGGACAGCAACTGGCTGTTCGCCAGCTTGCGTTCGATTTTGGCACGGGTTCCATCCGGCCACTTCGCCGGCTGCAGGTTGGCATCGACTTCACACACAAACGAAATCGCAGGCACGATCGGTGTCTCGACCTCGGCGGTGGTGCCGGCGGAGTCGAACCTGACCGTGAAATTCAACGGGAGTTTCTCGCCGTTGGCATTCAGATAGTAGAGCTTGAGTTTTTCCGACAGCGAATCCGGCTTGGCGGGCATCGAGAAAGTCATGTTGAAAAGAAACGCCCCGCGCTTGGGGGACTGGGTGAATTTCTCCAACTCGAATCCGGCCGTGCTGAATCTCCAGAAACGGGTCCCTTCATATCTCTTCCCACCGACGGCCTTGAATTCCCGGAACAATTCCGCAGTGAACGACTGGTCAAGCTGCCAGGCATTCACAGGCTTGAAGACCAATTGCTTGGGCGACTTCCACATGAACTCTCCCGGAACGTCCGGGTTGATTTTCATCGGGGCCTCAGCCAGCGGCTTGCCGACATCGGGTTGCGCGACGACATCGGCACTGAACAGCCAGGACAATTCCTGATCGGGTTGCTGCAACACCGGATTTTTGTTTTCCAGGAAGGCGACGCTGCGGAAGCTGTTATCCGAGGACGCGGGCGCTTTGGTTTCCGGATTCTCCGTGGCGGCTGCGGGTTTGTCCGACTCCGGGTAGTGGATGCCGGACTTGTTGCCGGACGAGACATGAGGGACCACGATCCGGGCATCGCCGGCGGACGGATGGCCGTTGCCGGTTTTTTGCTCGATTTGGAAAAGCTTCCAGACGCCGATGCTGTTAATCACGAGGAATGCCATGGCCAGATACAGCCATTTGTTCCCGGCCAGCCTGGCTTCCCGCTTCGCCGCGGAAGAGCCGGCCAACGCCGGATCCTCCGCATAGCTGGCAGGATCGTCCATCGCCGCGAGAATGGCCTCCACCGTTTCCGTGGTGACCGGCTTTCCGCCCCTGGCGAGCGCTTCATTGATATGATCCCGCAGCCCCTCCAGAATCTCGTTTTGAATGGCTTCCTCCTTGTCGCTCAGGTTGCCCCGAACGGCTTGGAGATGCTTGTCGATGCATGCCTGGACATCAGTTGGTATGTTCATGGTCGGGGTCCTTCCTGGGTGTTGATTTGAGTTGGAAAATTGCGAGATCGATCTTCTTGAGATGATGGTTCATTTCGGCCAGCCGCACTTTGCCGATGGCCGTGAGTGAAAAGTAACGGCGGGTCGGCCCCTGGCCGGACGGCACGTCCCGGACTTTCAGGAATTTTTCCTGACGCAGCCTGGCAAGGATCGGATAGACCGTGGATTCGGAGACCGCGAACTCATCGATCCTGCCCAGCGCCGCCACGATCTCATAGCCGTAGCTCTCGCCACCGGACAACACGGTGAGGACGCAGTATTCCAGCAGTCCTTTCCTCAGTTGGGTGATCCATGCTTCGATCATTAGCTACTCCGCGTTACAGAGTAGTGGTAGCGGGGGCTGCCGGAACATCAATGAAAATTTCAAAATTCGCAAAATCTCCGGCGTCCGGCGGAGTGACGGTTCAACGTGTCCCGGCCCGGTGATCAAACGCCGTGTCCCTGTAGATTCCATACTGGATCCCATCGACGTCGCGGGGATTCTCCACAAGCAGGCCTTGGGGTTGGAAAACGGGATTTATTTCCCTGCGGCGCCCGCTCCTGCGCGAAGTCAGGGGGGCTCAAGGCGGCGGTAAAACCCGCTACCTGCGGGTTTCGCGAATCATTTGAGGAGAAAGCGGGGGAGCAAACTGGTCATCCAGAACGAGCCGGGGATCGGTTCCCGGCTGCTGGGGGCCGGGTCATAAGGAGCCACGACACTCCTGTCGTGGATGCGAATGAGAGGCCAATGAGGGGAGCCTCGCACATTTTATTGGCCCCGCATTCTCCAGCACCACAAGAGTGTGGCGCCTCCCTAATAAAACCCAGCGACCGGCATTGACGCAAGGCGTTCATCCGGCTGAGATTCCCGCCCCCGCCGACCGGCGGATTCTGCCATGGACTACAACGCGAAAATCGCAACCAACGTCGCATCGATCCCGCGCTCGGGCATCCGCGACTTCTTCGAACTCGTACAAGGCCGCGATGACGTGATCTCGCTGGGCGTGGGCGAGCCTGACTTCGTCACTCCATGGCACATTCGCGAGGCGGCCATTTATTCGCTGGAAAAGGGCCAGACGACCTACACCTCCAACCTCGGCCTGCTCTCGCTGCGAAAATCGATCTCCAAATACGTGAAGGATTTTTTCCACGTCGATTACGAGGCGGCGAAGGAAGTGCTCGTCACCGTCGGCGTGTCCGAGGCCATCGACATCGCCCTCCGCGCGCTGCTAAATCCCGGCGACGAGGTGATTTACCACGAACCCTGTTACGTTTCCTACAGCCCGAGCATCGTCATGGCGCATGGCGTGCCGGTGCCGGTGGTGACGACCAAGGAGGACGAATTTTCGTTAAAACCGGCAGCCGTGGCCGCCGCCATCACGCCGAAGACCCGGATCATTTTCCTGAATTTCCCCACCAACCCGACCGGAGCCTGCGCCTCCCGTGCGGATCTGGAAGGCATCGCCAAGCTCGCGATCGAGCACGATTTGATCGTGATGACCGATGAAATTTACAGCGAACTCCGCTATGACGAAACCGAGCCGCACGTATCCATCGCCTCGCTGCCGGGAATGAAGGAGCGGACGATTTTGCTGCATGGTTTCTCGAAGGCGTTCGCGATGACGGGATTCCGCCTCGGCTATGCCTGCGCGCCGCAGCCGATCATCGAGGCGATGATGAAAATCCACCAATACTCGATGCTATGCGCGCCGATCATGAGTCAGAACGCCGCCATCGAGGCGCTTGAAAACGGCCATGCCGCGATGGTCGAGATGCGCAACAGCTATCACCAGCGCCGTGATTTCCTGGTGAAGCGGCTGAATGAAATCGGTCTCGACTGCCATCTGCCGGGCGGGGCGTTCTATGTTTTTCCGGACATCCGCAGCACCGGCCTGACCAGCAAGGAATTCGCGATGCGGTTGTTGGAGGAAGAAAGCGTCGCCTGCGTGCCGGGCAGCGCGTTCGGGCCATCCGGCGAGGGCTTCCTGCGCTGCTGCTATGCCACCGCGTTCGACGACATCCGGACGGCGACGGACAAGATCGAGCGGTTCGTGGGCAGGCTCCGGCAGGCATGAGTGCCGCGCCGTCAACACGGGATCCCGAGCAGCTCACCCGGGCGCATGTGGTCCCGTTCGCGGTGTTCATGGCGTTTTTGATCCTGCTTCAGCTCATCGGCGGGTTCATCGAGTGGAAACATCCGGACGCGCCCTGGTGGCGGCAGGACCCGGCGCAGTTTGTCTATCCGGTGCAGACGCTCGTCGCGCTCGGCGTGCTGGCGCGTTACTGGCGGTTTTACACGTTTGACTGGTCGCTGAAATGGGCGCTGGCCGGTGTGGTTTTCGGTGTGGCGGGCATTGGGTTCTGGTTGTTGCCCACGGCGCTGCACGAGGCATGGGGAATGACGGACCACCTGAAATGGCTGGGTTTCGCGGAGCGCAAGGAGGGTTTCGATCCCGGCCTGTTTCAGAACCCGCTCGCTTACTGGGCATCGCTGATTTCCCGCTTTTTCCGGGCGGTGATCGTCGTCGCGCTGGTGGAAGAAATTTTCTGGCGCGGATTCCTCATGCGTTTCGTCTGCGATTGGGAAGGAGACTACTGGAAGCAGCCCTTCGGTCGCGCGCGGTGGCTTTCCTATGGCATTGTCACCGGGCTTTTCATGGCCGCCCATGCGCCGGTCGATTACGCCGCCGCCTTTGTTTACGGCAGCCTCACTTATCTCCTTTGCATCTGGAGCAAGAATCTCGGCGCGTGCGTAATCATGCATGCCACCGCCAATTTCCTGATGGGCCTCTACATCATGCGCACCGGCAACTACGGGCTGTGGTGATGGAGCAATCCACCGTGCCGGGAAATTTTTCCGGTTTTCGGCAATGTTTTCCTTGTCAGTCCCAGCGCGGTTCCTCATACATCGCGCCCCGCGACAAGCGGGAAATGGGTAGATGCCCGAGTGGCTAAAGGGGGCAGACTGTAAATCTGCTGGCTAACGCCTACGCTGGTTCGAATCCAGCTCTGCCCACCATTTCATTTTCAACGACTTAGGGAGCCGGAAGGCTCCCTTTTTCGTTAGGGGGTAAAAAGCGCTTCCGGCAGTTTTCCGGCAGTTTTGAACTTCACTCCCCCCCAAAGGTAGGCTTTCGTCGCCATCCGATTGCTTCCGAATCATCTTTCCGGCAGATTGCCCCTCCCAGAACCAAACGGTCAGCGGAGAAGCGCGTTCAGATCCGACCGCCGGAACCGAAACACTCCGCCGGGGGTGCGCTTGGGTTTCAGCTTCCCGGCCTTCACCCAGCGATGAAGGGTGGCGATGGAGATCCCGAGATGATGACACGCATCGTAGGAATTGATCCACGGCTCCTCTGGATTTGCGGCTGACGCATTCACGGAGCCGCTTGGCGAAGTGTCTGGCGATTGCATTTGACCAGCCTTTCACATCGCCGCCCGTCCCACGTTCCCGTTTGGGTGCGAACCCTTTTGGGCTTCGCTGGGGGGCAATAGACGTTACGGTAGAATCCAGAAGAAAAAATGACCAAAGGCACTCAAGCCTATTCGCGCGTCAGGTTCGAGGTTCGAGTTAGCCGCTTGGATTCCAAAAAGAATTCGATTTCCTCCGGTCTCCACGGCAAGGCACCCAAATACGAACTAACGAACATTCGGGCTTCTTGTATTTTTATGCAACAGGCTTATTTTCAAAGACTCCAAAAAAGTCCAGCGGCGGTTCGCAATTGAAGCAAACTGGCGGCCCGCTAGTCATTGCGGGCTGGTTTAAATTGTTTCAACCGTTCCAGAAGGGCGCGGGTTTGGCTCGTGAAGGTATACGGGTGGCCTTTGCAGCCCCGCGCCTCTCAATCCATCCGCCGTGTTCCAAGCCCAACAGCCGCCGGTAAGCGGTCGTGCGGGATACAACCCAAAACTCCATCGCATCGCGTGGCGCTATTTCACCCAGCCGGGCATATCGCTGGAGAAGGGCCAAATCTTCCTCCAGCAGCGGGGCTGTCCCCAGCGCATCCATTTCTTGCGGAGATTCCTCGCCAGCCTGAGAGGGAACGTCTTCGTTAGTCTCCCCGGCAAGAGCCTGTTTCCGCGCCAGCGAAATCACCACGACTTTGTAGAACAGCGTGCCGATCCGCCGGAACCGTTCCTCCCGGCTCAAGGCTTCGTATTCGTGTTGAAGCCATTCGTGCCATTCCAAGAGTCTCCCACGAAGCACGCACATTCCCGTTCCCTTACGGGTGCAAATCATAACGGGGATGAGCGAGGGCGGCCGAGCTTGGTGAAATGATCACTAACCAGCCCTGACAGCCATGCCATCGTCGATACTTATCGCGCCGCGATTTGCCTCCGATGAGACAATTTGACGCATAAAAGCCGAGCCAACTTGGCACGCTAATGACAAGACGTCGCGCAGGCAAGGGCTTTCTCAGAAACTTCACGGCATCATTTCAAGAGCGCAATCGCTAGAAATCGATAATCATATAAGCGTTAAAATCAATTACTTGAGTCGAAAAATCTGATTTTTGGCTTCACATGCGTTGGGAGGAGCGACCAAGAATGGCACGAACTCTGCGTAACTGCTACCGCATCCTGTAGGTCCCCCTCAAAAAAATACAAAATGTCGACATCTTTCGATTTTTCCACCCCAGAAGTTACCCATGACCATATCCAGGATTTCGCCGATGGCAGAGTGAATCTTCCGTCAGACACCGCAAAGGTCTACCGCGCCCAAGTTCGCACGCTCCGCGAGCGTCTGGAGACCTATCTTAGCGAGAATCCAGATTTTGGCCTTAAAAAAATGCTCCTCTCTGGGAGCCTTGCCAAACGCACCGCTTTGAAGACCCTGAACGACATTGATGTCGGCGTCTACGTGGCAAGTGACCAAGCGCCCAATAATCTCGGGGAGCTCCTCACCTGGCTCGCCGAGCGCCTGAGGAAAACCTACCATCAGATCCCTTTCGAAAACATCTACGTCGATGAGCCTTGCGTCGTGATCTCGTTCAAGGGCACAGGCCTTGACGTAGAAATCACGCCGATTCTCTACGATGGTGACCCAGATTGGCGCGGCTATCTCTGGACCCGCTACGGGCAAGATCGGGTGCTGACTAGCATCCCGATGCACTTGGATTTCATCAAGCGCAGGAAGGACGCCAACCCTGGCACATTCGCGCAGGTCGTCCGTCTGCTGAAGTGGTGGGCCAAACAGCGGCGTTCCGACACCAGCGGCTTTGAACTCAAGTCGTTCATGATCGAACTAATCATGGCGAAGGTCGCGGATGAAGGGGCACGGCTGGACGATCACTACTCCGGTCTCGAAAGCTTCTTTCTTTATATCCAGCGCACGGGCCTTCGGGAAAGAATCGCCTTCTCCGACAACTATTCATTGGCCAGCCTGCCCGCACGCAGTTCAGCGCCTGTCGAGATCCTTGATCCGGTCTCCGGCGACAACAACGTCACCTCAGCACTCACGGACGCCAACCGCCAAGCGATCGTGAGCGCCTCCTCCGAAGCGCTCGACATCCTTTCCTGGGCAAAATCATGCCAAACCAAGCAGGACGCCGTCTCGGCATGGAAGGATCTGATGGGTCCCACCTTCAACGCTTAAACCGAACGACTCATGAGCTTTACCATGACCCGCAGCGTGGCCGAGACCTTCTCGCTCACCAGCGCCAAATACCTGGCATCGAAAGTAACGGCTGACATGCGCCGCTGTTCGCAGACACACGGCCAACCATCCGAGAGCAAGATCAACGACTACGGGACCGAACTCTCCCTGCTTCTCAAGGATGGCTACATTGACGACTACGAGTTCGGCTTCGAGAAGGACGGCAAGCGCGTCCTGTCCTTCTACTACAAAGTCGTGGGAGGGCAGTTGGTCGCTTCCGATGACCGCCCCGGCAAGATCTACGATGGATCGATTTCGGGCTCAGACTTCTTCAACTTCATCCATCGCTCCGCAAAATGGTGGAATCACTCGCAAGCAGAGCGGGACGCATTCAACAACCTATCGCCCATCACCCGCTCCAGCGGATCGCCTCCGGCTGATGGCAATGGCTACTGGGTCAATGACCTAAGCTACACGAAGGATGGCGTGGCCCTCCAACGGAAGACCTTCCGCCCCTATTGAACTATGCAAGCAGACCATTTTGACGACGTCCTCACATTCCCTGACCCCGACATGAAGGTGCGTTACGACGCCCTTGTCGGGCTGGACGCAATCAAGGAACGGCTAGGGAAGGAAGCGCAGGTACTACTCCGTCCCGACCTGATTGATGATTGGAGCAAGAAGCATCACGGCGGACTGATTCCCGCAGTTCAGCTTTTGCTGCGCCGTCCACCGCTATTCATCTTTGCCGGCGACGTCGGTACCGGCAAAACCGAACTGGCCACCACCTTTGCCGACAGGATCGCCCGCGATGCGAAGCTCGACATCGAACTGTTCCCCCTGAGTCTGCGGACCCGCGGGCAAGGGACCGTTGGCGAGATGACGCAGCTGATTTCAGGGGCCTTCAAGACCTTGCGGGACCGCTCGCCTAAGCTGAACGGCAAAAAACTCCATGCTGCATCTGTCCTTCTCATCGACGAAGCGGATGCCCTCGCGCAATCGCGGGAGCTGGCACAGATGCACCACGAGGACCGTGCCGGGGTGAATGCACTCATTCGTGGGATCGACGACATCGCCGCCTCAAAATCCCTCTGTCTAGTCATCATGTGCACCAATCGCTTGGCAGCGCTCGATCCGGCGATTCAACGGCGCGCCGCCGCCATATTCGAGTTCACCCGTCCCAACGACGACCTCCGCCGCCATTTGCTCAACCAGCAGCTAGGAAGCTCAGGTCTCAGCGAAACCGACATCGCAGCCATTTCCCAATTGCTGGGCGAGTCGAAGGCGCGAGAATACGGCTGCACGTCTTCGGACATCATGCAGCGCTATATCCCGTCGCTGGTTCTTACAGCTTACCCCAACAGCGCAATCACATCGGCGCTGGCTAAAGACCTCGCTCGTAGCTTCGTGCCGACACCTCCGTTCCGCGCCCAAGATAACTAGAATGAACGCTTCCAAGTGCTACCAGCAGGCCGCAAAATGGCAAAAGGCAGGATCCTGGCTTTTCGCGCTCAACACCTTCCTGTCCTTTGGCCTGATCTTCCTGAAGGATGCGAAGGTTGCGCAGTTCTTCGTTGCGCTGCTGTGCCTCTTGGTAATCGGAAGCGTTCTTGTTTCTATCCGGTCGCGATGCCTCATCAACGACGGCAACACCGCGCAGCGGACGGCCCAGTTTGCTGACGCGTTTGGCGTGGCCTGCGAGCATCCTGTCAGGGATGGCTATTACAACAGCGCGCTTGGCCCCGGTCTGCGGAGGTTGCTTGCCACCACCTGCGAAAGCGCAGGGCTGACGAAGGAAATTCTCCGGGAAATGGTCACGGCGGAATTTTTCAAATTCGTGGGCTTCGGAGTCGTGTTTATTGCGTATGTCAGCTACTGGAAGACTGATTCCAACGTCGTAACGGTAGCTGCTCAGACGCTGTTTTCAGGAGAACTCGCCGGGAGTCTCTACGCGATGATGCGCTACTCCACCAAAGCCCAGCGGGCGCACGATGCCCTGATCAATCTCTTCCGCACATCCGCGAACCTCGACGACCCGCACGCCTCAGCAATCGGCTTGTCGGCCCATGTTGACTACGAATGCGCCAAGGAGGAGGCGGCGATCCTCTTGGACCCCAAGATCTATCAGAAGCTGAATCCGGCTTACACGGAGCGGTGGAACAGGTTGCGGACCGAGTTCAAGATCGAGCACTGACCTCACATTTTCCCACCGCGAAACACCACCCATCTACTATGGAACTCGAAGTCCACTCGATTGAAAACAAAGGTAAACTTAGCGACGAATTTGTATGGCTGAAGGCGAATGCAGATTGCGAGCTGGGGCACTTTATGGTGGCGGACACAACCTACATCAACGATACCACCCCATCCAACGAAGTTCGATTCACTCACTGGTTCTATGCGCAAAAGCTCAAGAAGGGCGAGTGGGTCCAGTTGCGCACCGGCACCGGCAAGGACAGATCATACACCGATGAGAAGGGCCTAAAGGTCTACGTTCGGCACTGGCAGCTCGGCAGGACCGTGTGGAATAAGGACGGAGATTGCGCGATCCTCTTCAAGCTCGCCACTTGGAAGATGAAGAAGGTCTAGCCGCCCGCGATACCGACTGCCTAGAATCGCAACCTTTGGTCCCACCGACCTTCAGGGTTCAGCGCTGGACGTTTCTGCCGTGGGACAAACCACAATTTCCGTCACCACGGCGGAGCCTTCTGGCACCAAGGGCGCATAGCGGGAGGGAAGCACGCGGACCCATGCCAATGAGAGATCGTCCAATGCTTTCTCCAGCGGCTCCAGCCGTTTGCCCCGGATTTCCACCGTGTCGGAAGGGAAACGCAGGGTGAGCAGTTCTTTCCCGTCGTCGGTGTCCTCCAGATGGCCGCGAACGAAGTGGAAATACGGGAATACGAATGTGCCCTTGTCCTCCGTTATCACCCGGATCGTTTGGGTTCCTTCCTCGCGGTGCCAGCATTTGCCGGGGCGTGCTCCCGAGCGTTCCGCCGGGTCCGATTCATTTGCGTCTGATGATTTAATCATGGCTTGGTGGATGGGATGATTTGTTTCCGGTGCATGGCCCGCTCGCGGATGCCCTTGAATGCTGGAAGCCTCCGGGCGATCTCCTCGACGAGCGATTGCAGCGTCCGATGGCCGAGGAACTGCCGGTTGCGGCGGGCGGCTACGACGGATTCCGCGTTGCCGCGCACCAGATCAAGCGCCAGCTCGTTCTGGCCGGAGCGGGTGACGTTCTCCCGCAACTGCTCTTTATCCGTGGTGAAGACCTTCACACCACGGCGGCCGCGTGAGATGGTCACATACCATTGCCGCGCATTGGTCGCGGCCTTGATGGAGGAATCCGAAAAGAGAACGTAATCGACCGTCTTCCCTTGGGAGGCGTAGGAAGTGACGGCGTAGCCACGGACGAATTGCCGGAAATTCGGCGGCAGGATGCGCCCGTCATCCAACCGGATGCTGCCATCCGCCTTCACCCGCTTCACGGTGACAAGCTCGCCGTTCATGAGCCGCTCGCCGTCGGCGGCCTTGGCGTTGGCCTTGAGTTGCAGCCGGTCCCCACGGGAAAGCCGGAGCTCCTCGGTCTTGCAGATCGTCAGTTTGCCCGTGTGACGAAACGGGACGGAGCGGATTTTCCCGGCAGCCTCGACGACAATGCTTTCATCCGTGATGGCAATGAGTTTGCCGGTGGCTCCCTTCGGAGCACCTCGCGCCGTCTGGTTGAAGACAACGACCGTATTGTCCCCGTAGTAACGGGCATCGCGCTTTTGCGCGTCGCTCAAGTCCAGCGCCTGATGGGCGGACACCTGCCATTCCTCATTGCCGACCAATCCGGCAGCCTGCAATCCCTGCCGCACCTCGTCATTGACGCGATGAATTTCTCCCCAGGTCG
>CAYXZE010000012.1:7365-21084 GCA_964469395.1 uncultured Luteolibacter sp. | reverse complement strand
AAATTTCAGGAATCCAAGGATGGAATCGGTCATCCGTGCCTTTCAATGTCTGATTTGGAGGGCTGACGCACTTGATCGAGATGGCTTGCTCTATCAGGATTTGACGGGCTTCGGGGGAGGATGGATCCGCTCCATTTCCTGGTGATGATGTTTCGCATGGAAGATGGCGCGGCGGGTGAGCAGTCCGATGAGCTTGGGCACCGGCGAGTGATCGACCACCGGCAGGCGGCCAAGGCCATGACGGATCATCCGGTCAATTGCCACGGACAAGGGGGTTTCTGCATGGATGGTGATGGGATTCAGCACGCCCGCATCCAGCACGGTGGCGGCGGGCGCGGCTTCAAGCGCGGCAAAAAGGTCGGTGCGGGAAATGATGGCCAACAGGGAGCCGTCGGCAGCCGTCACCGGAATCAGGCGGACATCATGCCATGGGGTCGCGGGCGTGCCGAGACGTGAGGCGAGATCGGCTACAAGTTCATCCGGCCCGACCGTCAGCGGCTGGCGTTCCATCACCGCGCCCACGGACCATCCATGGAGGAAATCCGGTTCGTAATCGCTGGGAATGCGGACACCGCGGCGGGCGAGTTTTTCCGTCATGATGGTTTCACGCATCAACAGCCGCGAGACCAGGACCGCCGCCCCGCAACCCAGCAGCAGGGGGCCGAAGGACTGCACCGCATGGGTGGCTTCAAAGGCAAATGCGACGGACGCGAGGAACGCCCGCGAGGCACCGGCGAAGGTCGCCGCCATGCCGATGAGAACGCCCAGACCGATCGGGAAATCCGCCAGATACGGCAGCCCGTGCAGGGCGTGGGCGCAGAGTGCTCCCGCCGCGCCGCCCACGGTCATCAGCGGAGCGAGCGTGCCGCCGGATGTCCCGCTGCCCAGGGCGATGCACCAGGAAAGGAACTTGAGCGTCGCCAGCAGCGCGATCGCCGTTACCGCGAGATGGCCGTCCAATAGCATCCGCAGATTGTCATAACCGACGCCGAGCGTCCGGGGATCGAACCAGCCGATGACGCCCACCGCAATGCCGCCAATGGCGGGCCACCACATCCAGTGCACCGGCAGTTTTTCGAAAGCATCTTCCAGTGCATACACCGCCTTGGTCACGATCACCGCCAGCAGGCCGCACATCGCTCCGGTGAGAAACGAACCGCAGGAAACCGGCAGGTCGGGCACGCGGTCGAAGGTCAGGGGAAACATCGGCAACGGTTCATGGAACAGCGAGCGCAGGGCCATGGCCGTGCCCGCGGCGAGTGCGACAGGAAGGAAACTGCGGCCGCGGTATTCAAACAGCAACAACTCCACCGCCAGCAGCACCGCCGCAAGCGGCGTGCCGAAAATCGCCGTCATCCCGGCGGCGGCTCCCGCCGCGAGGAGGATTTTCCGCTGGATCGGACTGCTGGGAAGCCACTGCCCGACGAGCGAACCGATCGCTCCGCCGGTCGCGATGATCGGTCCTTCCGCGCCGAAAGGGCCGCCGGTTCCGATGGAGATGGCGGCGGAAAGCGGCTTCAGAATCGCCACGCGGGCCGGGATGCGGCTTTCCGCGATGCCGATCGCCTGCATGGCTTCCGGGATGCCGTGACCGCGGATGGCCGGACTGCCCCAGCGCGCCATTACGCCAATGATCAGCCCGCCGATGACTGGCACCGCGATGCCCCATGCGCCCCAGGTGCTGAAGTCGGGAGTCGCCTCCCCGGTGGCGGGAATGCCGTGAAATGCAAGATTGGTGCAGAGCTGGATCAGCGCGATCAACCCGACGGCGGTCAGGGTGACGACGCTGCCGATGCAGACGGCAAGAAGGGGAATGCGGGCGCGTTGCCAGGCAGAAATGGGGTGGGGATGCATCGGAGACTGAGGGATAAAAGGAGTTTGATGATGATTCGGGCGAAGAGTCCGATTCCGGAGGCGTGTCTGCCAGATGACCCGGCCAGGGCTTGAAATCACAGGTGACGTCGGCGAAGTAGATCGTAATGCGATATAACTCAACGATAATATCCAGAGGGAGAATGATGAAACTCGGGGTTGCGTTTCAGTGCCGACCCGGTATGAAGCGGCGCGATGAAATCATTCTCGATCCTTCTTGTGGCCGTTTCCTTGGTTGGCGTTTCCTGCGAGCGCCATGAATTCGCCGGCCCCGATGGCACGAAGCGGCTTCACGAGCATCACGCCGCCGCCCATGGCGACGAGAAGCATGGTGAGCATGCCGCATCAACGGAACATCACGAGGAGAAGCCTGCGGATCACTCCGAGAAGACGGAGCATTGAGGTGGGATGTGGGATTTTAGCAGGGCCGACGCCTCTGGATATTCCCTGAGCTGCGGGTGTAGCTGAGGAAACATTCGCCTGCCCGCGGCTCGAAGCGGATGATTTCGAACGACCGGGATTGCGGGAGAAATTCCGCCGGGATGCCGGTCGCGGTGTCCGCATCGAGCCCGCCGAACAGGGTGTGACCGGCGAGCGTGAGGTGGAATTCATCGATCGCATCGAGTTCCGCCAGCGCGCGGATCAACTGCCCGCCGCCTTCGCAGTGGAGGCGGTTGATTTGATGGGTTTCCGCCAGGTTTTCGAGAAATTGCCGGAGTGGCTGCTGGTGGAGCGTGACTTGGGGATGGGGTGTTCCCGTGAATTCGCCGGTGACCAGCAGGTGGATTTCACCGCCCGGAGTGTGGAAAACCGGGTGCGCGGGATCGAGTTTTCCATTTTGCGAGACGATGCAGCGCAGCGGTTGGCTCGCTTTTCCGGGAACGGTCAGTGTCATGCGGTCGGCTTCCAAGGTGCCGCGGCCGATCAGTAGCGCGTCGGCATTTCCGCGCAATTCGAGCAGCCGGGCGTGGTCTTCTTCCGAGGTCCAGCCCGACGGGCGCGGCGGGGATGAGGAGATTTTCCCATCGGCGGAAATGGCCAGATTGGTGGAAATGCGCGGCCGGATCATGGCGGAGGATGGTTGCGGTGGCCGGGTCGCGCAAGGTTGCGGTGCAGGTGGGTAACGGAAAGTGGCGGGTAAAATAGGGGGCGGACATTCCTGTCCACTGGCCGAAGCGCTGCGAATGCGGGTGCGCGAAGCTCGTCTCTTTTTCTGCCCATCGGCAGGCCGACCGAAGTTCGACCCTCCATGTGCGGTGCATCCCGCCCTTGCCAAAACCGCGCGGGCGGGTCATGGGGAAGGCACCTCACGCGGGGACTTTAAATCCATGAATCTTGAGATCGGCCTCACTTTGGCAGTCATTCTGATCACACTCGTCGCCTTCATTCGCGAATGGGCGGCTCCTGACGTGATCGCGCTTTCCGTGCTCTGCCTGGTGGTGGCGCTGGGCTTGGTCGATCCCGGAAAAATGACGGAGGTGTTCAAAAACGAGGCTCCGCTGACCATCGCCGCGCTGTTCGTCATCGGCGGGTGTTTGGAAAAATCCGGCGCGGTCGATCACATCGGCCGGATGCTGCGCGACCGGCTTTCCGGCAATACACGGCTGGCGATTCTGGCGTTTTCCCTCATCACCGCGTTTTTCAGCGCGTGGATGAACAACACCGCGATCGTGGCGATCATGCTGCCGGTGACGCTTGGTTTCGCCCGTTCGAAAAACATCGCCGCGTCCCGCCTGCTGATGCCGCTTTCCTATGCCTCCATCCTCGGCGGTTGCAGCACTCTGATCGGCACCTCCACCAACATTCTCGTCAACGGGACGCTCCGCGACATGGGGATCAGGCCGATGACGATGTTCGAGCTGGCTCCGCTGGGCATTCCGCTGGCGATTGTGGGGATCGCCTATCTGACGATTTTCGGGCCGAAGCTGATTCCGGCGCGCACGTCGATCACCGGCACGCTTGAAATCGAAAACCGCACCTCGCCGCTCTATCATCTTCTGATCGGTGAAAACTCGCCGTTGATCGGGAAACGGCTGTCAGAAACGCCGCTGGCGGATCTCAGCATCGGCATCCATGTGATGGAAGTCCGCCGGGCGGGGGCGCGGCTGATGCTTCCCTTGTCGAAGATCATCGTGGAAAAGAACGACCGCTTCCTCGTGGCGATCCACCGCCGCCGGGGTGGGGCGGCGAAGCCTGAAACCTTGTTCGCGTCGATCGGCGCGCAGGTGCTGTCCACGGTGAGCGGGATCGTTTCCGAGCTGGTGGTGCGCGACGAGTCCGCGTTGCTCGGGAAAACCCTGGCGGAAGCGGATTTCCGCCAGACCTATAACTGCGTGGTGCTCGCCCTCCATCGCAACGGCGTGAACATCACCAGCCGCATCGCGGATCTGGCGCTGGATGTCGGCGACACGCTGTTGGTCATCACCGCCCTGAACAATCTGGACGCGCTGGAAGCCACGCGGGATTTCATTCTAACCGATTCCCCCGAGGACCTGCCGGAAGAGGCCCACTTCAAAAAAATCACCCCGCATGTGGTCTGGTCGTGGTTCGCGCTCATCGGGGTGGTGCTGGTCGCCACCGGCAGCGATCTGTTGCACGGTTTTTATCCGTCCGTCCCGGTGGTGCCGATCCATTACGCCGCGATGGTCGGCGCGCTGGCGTTGTTGTGGCTGCGGGTCATCACGCCGCGCGAGGCCTACGCGAGCATCGACTGGCAGGTGCTGCTGATGCTTTATGGTTTGTTAGGTCTCGGCATGGCGATGAAGGAAACCCACACCGCCGAGTGGCTGGCGCGCGGGCTGGTGGATGTTACGGAAAATTTTGTTTCGCCGGAAAACCTGCCGATCGTGCTGTTGTGGCTGGTGTTTCTCCTCACCATCGGCCTCACCGAAGTCCTGTCCAACAATGCGACGGCGGTGATGCTGGTGCCCATCGTGTTCACCCTGGCAAACGAGATCGGCGTGGATCCGCGGCCGTTCCTGATGGCCGTGACCGTGGCGGCGTCCACCGCGTTTGCGCTGCCGATGGGCTATCAGACGCACATGATGGTGTATGGTCCAGGAGGTTATAAATTCACCGATTTCCTGCGGGTCGGCATTCCGCTGAACTTCATCTGCTGGGTGGTTTCCTGCCTGCTGATTCCCGTGATCTGGCCGTTCTGAACCGGATTTTGATGTTGTTTTTAACCACTCCCGAGTAACACTTTTGTAACGTGTTGACGCTGAAGAGGGAAATTGAACCACAGATTTCACAGATATACACAGATAAGAGGGTTTTGAATCCCGTGTTACTCTGTCTTCCACACCCGGCGCGGCGCGGGTTCTGGTGCTAACGAGGGGTTTGGAGAGCGGGGGGCGAACGGTCAGTTCCGCCGCTTCGCCACGAAATGAGTCACGAGGGAGTCGAAATCGCTTGCTGGCGCATCGCGGTAGGCCGGGGCGAGGAGTTCGCGCGGGGTTTGAATGAGGTCCGGAGTGTTGGCAATCACCGTGCGGCAGGTGACTTGCCAACCGTGCCGCTCGAAAAATCGGACCCAGTCGCTTTTGAGCCAGCGGTTGTGATAGTCCAGCGTGTTGCCCAGCACTTGGCGGAATTGGGCTTCCGACAAGGTGTATTGTAACCACGGGGACAGCGATTTGTCCGCGTGCCAGCGGTGGTCGCGGTGGTCCATGACGTGGCTCAGCAAGCCATCGGGCCGCAGCGCCCGGCCCACCATTGCAATCCATTCCTCCAACTGCTCCGGCGTGTAGTGCTCCATCGTGCCGGTGGAAAACATCAGGCCGATGTTGCCGCACCACGGCGCTTGCAAGGCGGTTTCGTGGCGAGCGGAATAGATCATGCCGATCCCCGCCATCACCGCGCGTTCATCGCCGGCGGCGGGGATTTTTTCTAACAGTTCTATCAGGCGGTCGGCGGGCGCGCCGGCGAGTTCGGCGTGGGCCGGTCCTTGAGCGGCGAGCAGGCGGCGCGACACGGCGAGATAGCGGCCGCTCATGCGGTCGTCCTGATCGGTGAGCAAGCCCGGCCGGTCGGTGGCGAGCGCCATGGCGTAGGCGGGTGCCGGCGTGGCGCCACAGTTGAAACACCACATCACCGTCTCGCGGGCCGTGGCTCCGAAGTGGTGTTGCATGACTTTGACATGATTGGGAATGACGCGGAACCATTTGGTGGCCATGCCGGCCTGCATGCCGAAGACCTTGGCGGTGAGCCAGCGATACAAATGGTGGCCGCCGGGAGCGGCGGTGAGGCTGCGACGGATGAGTGATTTGAGTTTCCAGTTCATGATGAGAAAAAAAGTCATCGGGTGAGGGCGACAACGGAATTGCGCCCGCCCATGCCAACGGCGAGCTTGAGCAGGCAATCGTCCGGCGCGAAGGGCAGGGCGGCGGCAGGCAGGGCAAAGTCCGTGCCGGATGGCCGCGTGAGGCCGGGCAGATTCGGCGGTAGCAACCCGTGGCGAAGAAACGCGCCCGATAGCGCCACATCCAACAATCCGCAGGCACCGAGCGAATGCCCGGTGAAGGGTTTCACCAAATGCAAACTCACGGGAGCGCGCCCGGATGAGCCAAGCACGGCGGCCAGTGCGGCGCTTTCGGCCACGCCGTGCGCGAGCGTGCCGCTGGCGTGCGGACAAACGGCCGTTACCCGGCGGTCGCGCACGGCGGGATGCCGCAGCACCGTTTCCAACAACCGGATTGTGGGCGCGCCATCCGCCGGCAGCCCGATATTGTCGTAGGCATCCGAATTCGCCAGCGCGGCGAGCACGCGCGGCCCCGGACGGTCGGACACTTCCAGCGCGACGGCGGCCACCGCTTCCGCGGGCAACATGCCGCTGGTGCGGGGCGAGTAGGGGTCGCTCACATTGTTGGTGGAGAGGACGCCGGTGGCGTGATAGAGCCGGAGCAACTGCGGCATGAGCGGGAAGTCCACGCCCACCGCCAGCGCCCGCTGTGCGGCACCGGAAGTTAGAGTGAGAAAGGCCAGCGCCAGCGCGTCGAGACCCGACGAGCAGCCGTTGGAGAGCGTGAACCAGGGCCCGCGAATGCCCAGTTCGATGCTGATGGCGGCGGCGGGTTCCGAGTGCATCGAGTTGCTGGTGGAAAGGCGGCGCACCGGGTCGCGGTCGTGCCACATGCCGAACAATTCGCCGGTATTGCCGCGGCTGGTGCCGCAGAACACATGGCACCCGGCCAGCTCCGCAGGTGTCCAGCCAGCTTCCGCCACTGCGGCACGCGCGGCTCGCACCGCTGCATTGGAGGCACCGCCGTATTTGCGGCCCGCGAGCCACGAACGGTCGTCGATCCAACCCGCGAGCAATTCCGGAAATTCGCCGTCCGCATCCGGATGCGCGGCGAGCGGACGCAGCGGCGCTACCGACCGGCTCATGGCGGCCGCTTGCGCGGAAATGTCCCCGCCGAGTGCCGACGCTCCACCCAGCCCGCTGATCACGATGCCTAGCGCGCTCATGGTTCCGTGCGGGTGACGAGATGTTCGGCCGGATAGAGCACCCGGCAATCGTTGTCGCAGAGCAACTCGCGCCGCACGCCGGTGCCGTCGTCGCTTTCCCGCCATAGCCGGTTGCGGCGGCGGATCACGCCGTTGACTTTCACAAATTCATGATCGGTCTCGACCATCCGGCAGCGGCGGGGCTCCGCGACGGCGCAATACATCGCGGCGCGGCATGCCGGTGGCTCGACCGCTGTCTCTAACAATAATGCGTAGCCGTGCGGATTGCGCAGCCGCAGGTCCACATGGCTGTGAAACACGGTGGCGCCGCAGCCAAAAGGGGCGGTGCGGTCCGCGTCCGGAAACAAATCGAGCGAATGGCGGTGGCGTTCGGTGATTTCCAGCCCGGCCTCGATGCCTAACAACACAATGAGATTCGCCAGTTGGCACAAGCCGCCGCCGACGGCCGTGACGGCGCGCCCGTCGCGGAATTCCAGAGCCGGTCGGTAACCCCGCCGCCGGGTGGTGGGGCCGATCGTGCGGGTGAAGGAAAAGGTTTCCCCCGGCCGGATGAGCAGGCCGTTGAGGCGTGCGGCGGCAAGGCGCAGGTTGTGGGTTTTCTCCTCGATGTGGGCCGCCAGGCCGCCGGGCACCTCGCGTTTGAGCGGCGAGGATTTTTCCGCGACCGGCACCGGATGGCCGGCTCGCGTCCCGCGGGTCGTGGCGAGAGTTTCGGGCGAACGGAAGTCCTGCCAGTCCCGCAACCGGCGGCGCAGGAACACCCGGAATGAAAACGGTAAGAACCGGTGCAATGGGTGGCGTCCCGGGCGGGCGGCGGTCGTCGCCGGAGTCATTCGCTCGGACGCAGGCAATCCGCCCGCGCTATTGCTTGGAAATTGCATTTCGGGGTTGGCGTGCATGAGGGACTGGCTTTCGGTAATCACAGTTTGTTAGGTGTTGTGGTTGACTGATGAGGCTTGTCATCAGCCAGCCAGTAGATGCGGAATTTCTTCGTCAAACGGATCAGGGAAATTCTGATTCGCGAAATTTTTTCCGGGGGCACTGGGGAGAGATGCTTGTAGCTGCGGTCTATGACCGTAGATGCGGATGAGGTGCCGGAACGCGAGTGCTTCGCGCTTGGGCATTGGCTTCGACGGTCATAGACCGCCGCTACAGCGCTTCGCATGAACGCGCCTTATTTTTTCGAGTCCTTTTCCTGCGGCGGAAACAACTCCTGCCGGAGGCCGATTTGGTCGGCGGCGGCGGCGAGTTGTTTGAGGCGGAAATGGAAGACGTCATCCGTCGGTTTCGCACCTGCGGGCAAGGCTACTTTCAGCAAGCGCGGCAGGGTTTTCTCGCGGGGAACATTGTCAGGCGGTGTGGCGAAGGCTTTGAGCAGCGTGGGGAAGGGGACCAGTTTTCCGTTGAGGTAAAACTGGCCGCGTTCGTTCATGCTCAGGGTGGTGATGCTGTCTTCAAAAAGCTTGTGACGCACCAATTCGACGGCCGCATTGGTGTCCTTGGATTGCATCATCAACGTCTCCAATCGCGCGTTCGCAAGTCGAAGCCTTTCGATTTCCTCCGCGTAGCGTTCCTGGTTCGCCACTTCGTTTTTGACCTTGTCCAGCAGGGTTTGGTTCTCATTGCGGAGTGTTTCGAATTCTGCGGGAAGCCTCGCTTCGCTCGTGCTCGTCTTGCTGATTTCGCCGAGCATCTTCTGGTTCGATTCGAGAAGACCGGCGAGACGTTCCTTGTAATCGACGAGTGCGAGTTTCTGCCGATCCAGCTCGCGGTTCTTTCCAACCAGTTCCTCCTTGGCGTCGAGCGCCCGCTTCATGCCGATGGCGGTTCCCGCCGCACCCAGCACCAGCGCCAGCAGAAGGGCTGCCCCTGCAAATACCGGCCCGCGATGGCGGCGGGTGAAACGCAACATGAGATAGGTCTTGCTCGGTGGACGGGCCTCCACCGGTTTGTGCTGGAGGAAGCGGATCAGGTCCTCCGCCATCGCCCCTGCGGACTCATAGCGGCGGGCGGGATCTTTTTCGAGAGCCTTCAGCACGATCCAGTCGAGATCGCCACGCAGGGTGCGGGGCGAGATTCCCGGACGGGAAAGTCCGGCAGAGTCGGGCCGGGCCAATGATTCGGCGAGCTTGGTGCTCGGTTTCGGCGGCGTTACCTCGCGAATCTGGCGCTGAATTTCGGAGTAGGCCGCGCCGCGCAGGTGATCGCCGTCCAGCGGTGTGGTTCCCGTCAGCAGTTCATACAGGATTACCCCCAGCGAATAGATGTCGCTCCGGGTGTCCACATCCAGCGCGTTGAGTTCCGCCTGTTCCGGGCTCATGTATTGCGGCGTCCCGATCATCCGTCCGAACTGCGTGAAGATCGTTTTCCCGGTGAGTTCCGTGCCGACGGCTTTCGCGATTCCGAAGTCGATCACCTTTACCACCGGTTTTCCATCCTGATGCGAGACCAGGATGTTGGACGGTTTCAGGTCGCGGTGGATGATTCCTTTTTGGTGGGCGTGTTGCACGGCCGCGCACACATCGGTGAAAAGCTCCACCTGTTCGCAGATATCGAGGTTGCCTTCCGCGCAGTATCCTGTGATCGGCACGCCATGGACCAGTTCCATCACAAAGTAGGGTCGCCCGCCCCCGGTGGTCCCGGCATCATGCACCTTGGCGATGTTCGCGTGATCCATCATGGCCAGCGCCTGGCGCTCCGCCTCGAAGCGCGCGATGATTTCCTTGGAGTCCATGCCCGGCTTGATCACCTTGAGCGCCACCTGCCGCTTCACCGGTTGGCATTGTTCGGCCAGAAAGACGGTGCCGAAGCCGCCCTCGCCGATCTGCCGGAGCAGCTTGTAGCTCCCGATCGAGTCGCCTTCCCGCTCACTGCGAACTTCGCGCCAGAGTGGATCGGCCAGGGGAGTCATGAATGTTTCGTCCGCAAAGTGAGCGGCGATGAGCGACTCTACTTCCTCGCGCAGCGCCTGATCGCCACCGCACGCCTCGTCGAGACAGGCGGTCCGTTCCTGCAAGTTTTGGATTTCCAATGCCGCCTGCAGGATGATTTCCGGACTGGGTTGATTTGGCATCGCGGTTGGTGCTTTGTGGAAATTCGAGAGCGGGTTCGGGCTGAAACCCCATGATGCGAAATCAACCCGGAGAATGGATCAAATAATCCGGGGACGCGCCATGAATCCGAAAAATCCGGATGCTTCCTCAACCATCGCGTTTCAGCTCCCGGAACAACCAGGCCCGCGCGAAAATCCAGTCGCGCTTCGCAGTGGGCGTCGAAATACCGAGGGCCTCGGCGGTTTCCTCGATGGTCATTCCGACGAAGTAGCGCAATTTCACCACCTCGGCCTTGCGTGGCTCGATCCGGGCGAAGCGATCGAGGATGCCGTTGATGGCAAGAATCTCCTCATCCTGCGCGGAAGGAACCGCGATGATGTCTTCCGCGAACCCGGTCCGCTGCAATCCGCCCCCATGCCGCACGGCCTTTCGATGCCGTGCGCGGTCGATCAGGATGCGGCGCATGGCCTCGGCGGCCGCGCAGAAAAAATGTTTTCGGTCGTCCCACTGTTTTTCTCCGGGCGAGAGCTTCAAGTAGGCTTCATGCACCAGGGCGGTCGCCTGCAAGGTATGCGCCTCCGCTTCCTGCCCCAAGCGCCATGCCGCCAGCTTGCGCAGCTCGCCATAGACTACTGGAATCAGTTCCTCCGCCGCTTGCCGGTCTCCATCGCTTGCCGCATTGAGGATGAGAGTCACATTGTCACTGCGGTTTTGCATCGCACGTGGCCTGTATGTGAAATCATTCAGACAACTGCTTAAACGGACAAATCGACCGTCAGATCCCCGCCGAGTCGCTCGATGGCGGTGACGAGCACTTCCGTTTCCGTGGTTTCCGGGATGGAAATGATGCCGTGCGCGCGGAACATCGGGTGGCCGCTCATCGGGGCGCTTTCAAGGCCGGTGGTGAGTTCCTCGATGTTGCCGCCCGCGCTCGTCACGGCGGCGGACAGTTCGCGGACGATGCCGGGGCGGTCATTTCCGACGACGTCCACGATCAGCGTGCGGCGTGCGGCGGTTTCCTCGCCATCCTCGCGGACGGCCAGCACGGTGAGTCCGGCCGGACCCTGGGTTTGCAGCTCGTGGATCAGCGCGTCCACGGAGTCCGCCGGGCAGGCGATGCGGGCGATCCCGGCGAATTGACCGGCCAGTCTGGCCATCCGGCTTTCCAGCCAGTTGCCGCCGTGATTGGAAACGGTATCTGCGAGCGAGCTGACGAGTCCGGGGCGGTCGGTGCCGAGCACCGTCATGACGAGGTAGGAATGCATGGCTCGAAAAAAGCAGAGCGCCCGCCAAATGCCAACCGATTTTCCCTTTCCTCCGCTCTTGTGAAAACGCCGAATGGCTTTCAGGATGCCGATTCGAATCAGCACGCCGATGGCAAACGATCACCCATTCCAGCTTCTTTTTGAAACTCTCGGCCGACCGCCTGCGACTCACGCGGAATCCGTGAACCGCCAGGCCTTTGAGGTTTTATCCGATATTCTCTCGGTGCCGCTCGAAAAAAGCGGTCGCTGCATCCTGCTGCGCGCGCCTCGCGCCGGTCATGGGAAAACGCATTTGCTCTCCCGCATCCAGCATCAACTCGGGGCGACCTGCGAGTTCATCCCGCTGCGCGCGGCGTTCGGCTGCCGGATCGACGCGGCCACCGTGATGGATGACACGCTGCGGCGGCTCAGCCGGCAGTTGCCGGCTTCGGGCGGGTTGACCGCCTTGGATTTGGTGATCCGCCGTTTGTTCGCATCCGCCTTGCAACCCTTGGTCGCTGCGGGTGAAGTGCCGAGCCTGGACCGGGATGGAGCCTTGGCGGCGTTGCGCGCCCGGCCCGTGGAAACTTTTGATTTCCATCATCCGCACGCCGTCACCGCGCATTGGGCCAGCGAGAATTTCGAGGTGCTCGGCCAAAGGCTCAGTCTCGAACTCGCACGGCGTGCCGATTTGCCGGTGGCCGATGTCGCCTTCTGGGTGGATGCGCTGTTCCATTTTGCCAGCGCGCCCGTGGAGAAAGCCGGTCGTGTCAGGAAATTGGTGGAAAACGCCCATGCGGGAGCCGGTGAGACCATGGGGCGTCTGGAAGGCCTCCTCGGTTTGCTCACCCTGCTCATGCGCGTGGTGCTCGTGGCGGATGATTTGGAAGGATTTTCAACCGATGAAACCGCCGCCCACCGGCTTGCGGCCTTTCTGGGTTCCCTGCGTCAATCGGTGGAGCGTCTCGATGTCGTCCTCTCGCTCAACCAGGACATCTGGCAAAGGGCGTTTCTGCCGCGTCTCAGCGGCGGACTGGCGGACCGGCTGTCGGAAGTGGTCGTGGAGTTGGAGCCGCTGACGGAAGCGGAAATGACGGCGCTTCTCGATTCCCGGGTCCCGGGGCTTGGCGGGCAGATGCTCGGGCGCATCGATGTCAGCTCGGCAGGCACCCACGCCCGCGGCCTCATCCGCGCCGCCGGCCTGGCCTGGCTCAAGGCGACCGCCACGGATTCCACGCCTGCCGCGCCTGTCGTCCCGGTTGCCGCGCCGCCGCCAGTCGAGCCGATCCCGGTGGCGGAGCCGTCGCCATTACCCGGGCCATCAGCCGCTTCGGAGCCTGTTTTAGAGCGGCCCATTGCCTTGGCAGCCGCTCAGGACGAGCGCGAAACGCCCTTGGAACCTGAGGAACAGAAGGAAGAGCCGCCGCCATCCAAGCTGGCGAATAGCGACCGGGTGGAGGATCTTCTCCGCCAATTCCGCGAGCGATACGGCCACGGGAGCTTGTGAAAATTTTCACAAACCCCTTGCGAAACAGGCCCGTTTGGGCGTTTCTGTCCGCGGCAAATCAGGCATGAGCACCACTATTCAAGAAATCGAGGCACCCGACACCAACGCCCGCGCCGCCCGCGCCGCGGACCACTATCATTCGGAAACGGATGACCTCGTCGGCGAGCGGATGGTCCTGAACATGGGGCCGTCCCATCCGGCCACCCACGGCGTGTTGCGCCTGATTCTCGAATTGAACGGCGAGGTGATCGAGTCCGCCGACCCGGATGTGGGCTTCCTCCATCGCGGTGACGAGAAGATCGCGGAAAACATGCATTACAACCAGTTCGTGCCCTACACGGACCGTTTGGACTATCTGGCCCCGCTCGCCAACAACGTCGCCTACGCCTGCGCCGTGGAAAAACTGATGGGCTGGACCCTGCCGCCGCGCGGACAGGCGCTGCGCGTGCTCTGTTGCGAACTCGCCCGGATTTCCTCGCACATGCTGGGCGTGGGCGTCTGCGCCATGGACGTCGGCGCGATGACCGTTTTCCTCTACACCTTCACCGAGCGGGAAAAAATCTACAACCTCTGCGAA
>CAYXZE010000012.1:0-7355 GCA_964469395.1 uncultured Luteolibacter sp. | reverse complement strand
ATGCCCGCCGGCTTCGAGGCCACGGTCCGCAAGTTCCTCGACGAGTGCCTCGTGACCATCGGCGAGATCGGCAAGCTGCTCGACAAGAACAAGATTTTCATCGACCGCATGGTGGATGTCGGCGTGATCAGCCGCGAATCCGCCATCGCCTGGGGCATGACCGGCCCGAACCTCCGCGCCTCCGGCGTCGCCCGCGATCTCCGCAAGGACAGCCCTTACCTCGGTTACGAGAAATACCAGTTCGACGTGCCGATCGCCGGGGAAGGCGACTGCTACGCCCGCTATCAGGTCCGGATGGAGGAAATGCGCCAGTCCATCCTCATCTGCCGCCAGGTGCTCGACACCATGCCGGACGGCCCGGTCAATCTCGCGGATTCCAAGAGCATGCTGCCCGCCAAGGAGCGCGTGCTGATGTCGATGGAGGAACTCATCCACCACTTCATCGTCTCCACCCAGGGCATCAACGCCCCGGTCGGCGAAGTCTATTTCGCCGCGGAAAATCCCAAGGGCGAGCTCGGTTTCTACATCCACTCCAAAGGCGGCGGTGTCCCGTATCGCCTGAAAATCCGCAGCCCCTCGTTCTGCAACCTTTCCATCACCTCCAAACTGCTTCCCGGCCACATGGTGTCCGACATCCCGGCCATCCTCGGCTCGCTGGATTTCGTCATGGGCGAGTGTGATAGATAATGAATTTTCAGCCGCAAAAAGGCGAAAAAATGGCGCAAAAAGATTTCATATTTCAGATTTGTGACGAGGTGAGGGAATGTTCCTTCGCTCTTCACAAGCATCTGCGTCATGGCCACAAGGAGAAGATTTACGAGAATGGATTGGCCAATCGCCTCCGTCGCAAGGGCATTGAGTTTGCGCAACAGCCATCCTTGTCAGTCTTTGATGATGATGGAACGCTGCTCGGCGATCTCGATCTTGATTTGCTTGTCGTTGGGGAACTGGTCATAGAGCTGAAAGCCGTGAAAACGATTCTTAACGAACACATTTCCCAGCTCCTCGGGTATCTTCGCGCCTCTCGCAAGGAACACGGTCTCCTCATCAATTTCGGAGCTCCAGTTCTCCAAATCAAAAAATACGCACTCTCCCAAGATCTGGATTCAGAACCTTAAATTTTTTGCGCCCTTCTTTCGCCTTTTTGCGGCTAAAAAAATCTTCATTAAATCTCTAATGTCCCATTCCACGCTCGAAGAATCCGTCGCCTCGCACGAGACCCCCGGCAGCCAGTTCTACCCGCCGTTCACCGTCACCGCCGAGCTTGAAGCCGAGGCGGACGAACGCGTTTCGCACTACCCGGAAAGCAAGCGCTCCGCCACGTTGCCGCTGCTGCACATCGTCCAGCACAAGTTCGGCTACATCTCCGCGCCGGCCATCGAGTGGGTCGCCGGCAAGCTCGGCATCGAGCCGATCAAGGTGCTCGAAGTGGTTACGTTCTACCCCGGCTTCCGCCAGTCCGCGCCCGGAAAATTCCACATCCGCGTTTGCCGCACGCTGTCCTGCGCGATGGGCGGCAGCTACGAGCTGATGGAGCGTCTGTGCGAGCTGACCGGCATCGACCGCTCCGCCAGCGATTCCCACCACCACCCGGTCACGGTTTCCCCCTGCGGGAAATTCTCCGTGGAGTTCGCCGAGTGCCTCGCCTCCTGCGGCAGCGCGCCGGTCTGCATGGTAAACGACGATTTCCACGAAGCCGTCGCCCCCGCCAAAGCGGAAGAGCTCCTCGCCAAATACGCGCCTCAAGCCTGACCCGATTTTCCCTGCATGATCACCTACACCAAGCAGCCACACGCCCGCGAATACCGGCTCATTTTCAAGAACGTGGACCGCGAAGGCTGGGATCCTTCCATTGAGTGCTACATGCGCGATGGCGGCTACGATGATTTGAAAAAAGCCTTCACCATGCAGCCGAAGGACATCACCGAAGAGGTGAAGAAGTCCGGGCTGCGCGGCCGCGGCGGCGCGGGTTTCCCGACCGGCATGAAGTGGACCTTCATTCCGCCTAACAACACCAAGCCGGTCTATCTGATCTGCAATGGCGACGAGTCCGAGCCCGGCACCTTCAAGGACCGCTACATTCTCCACCAGGACCCGCACCAGCTCGTTGAGGGCATGGTGATTTCCGCTTTCGCGGTCGGCGCGAAGACGGCTTACATCTACATCCGCGAGGAGTTCCCGGAAGCGGCGCTGATCGTGGAGCGGGCGATCGAAGAGGCCCGCGCGAAGAATTTCCTCGGAAAGAACGTGCTCGGTTCCGGCTTCGATGTGGAAATCTACGTCCATCGCGGCGCGGGCGCCTACATCTGCGGCGAGGAAACCGGCCTGATCGAATCGCTCGAAGGCAAGCGGCCGTATCCGCGGATCAAGCCTCCCTATTTCCCCGCGGCGCTCGGCCTCTACATGTGCCCGACGATCGTGAACAACGTGGAATCGCTCTGCCATGTGAAGCACATCATCCGCATGGGCGGTGATGAATATGCCAAGCTCGGCGTCGCCAGAAATACCGGCACCCGGATCCTCTGTGTTTCCGGCGATGTGAAAAATCCCGGTTACTTCGAGGTCGAGGTCGGCAAGATCACGATGCGCGAGCTGCTTTATGACATGTGCGGCGGACCGAAGGACGGCCGCAAATTCAAGGCGGTGATTCCCGGCGGTTCGTCGTCCAAAATCCTCAAGTGCGACGAGGTTTTCAAGCTGAAGAATCCGGACGGCACCACCAGGGATCTCGATTTCTGGGACATTCAGATGGACTTCGACACGCTGGCCGCCTGTGGCTCGATGGCCGGTTCCGGCGGCGTGATCGTGCTCGATGACACCCGCAAGATGTCATGGGTGCTCAATAACCTGAACGCCTTCTACGCCCACGAATCCTGCGGCCAGTGCACGCCTTGCCGCGAAGGCTCGACGTGGATGAAAAAAATCTCCGACCGTCTCGTGGACGGCACCGCCAGCCCTTCCGACATCGAGACGCTGGAAAGCGTGGCCTATCAGATCGACGGTCGCACCATCTGCGCCTTCGGTGAGGCGTCGTCATGGCCGGTGGAGGCGATCATCGGGAAATTCCGCGACGAGTTGCTGGCCGACACCAGGACTTCTAACGAAGCGCTACCGCACAACCCCGAGGAGGAGGCGCAGCGCCGGTTCCTGCAACCGGCGTAACGGCGATCACCGGTCGCCGCGAAGCTCTTTTCATGAAACTCCATGCCCCAGCCCTGATCGCCCGCGTCCTGCTGGGCGCGTGGTTCGTTTACAGCGGCGGCACCAAGATTTTCGTCACCGGTCTTGATCGGTTCACCCGGGACATCGCGAACTATCAGCTCGTTAAGGCTCCGTGGGATGCGGTCGCCGCCTACAGCGTGCCGTGGCTCGAACTCATCGCCGGAGTGTGCCTGATGCTCGGCATCCTGCGCCGCGGGGCGATTCTAACCATCGCCGGGCTGGTGGTGGTGTTTTCCGTATCCGTCGGCTGGGCGTGGGTTCACGGGCTGGATATTTCCTGCGGTTGCCACGGCGGCACCGCGAAGATTCAATACTGGAACAAGGCGGCGGAGTTTGCCGGTTATTTCATTCTCCTCGGCTGGCTGTGGAGGATGGAGTCGTTCGTCGTTCAACCCTTTAGGGTGTCTTCCGAGCGTGCTGAAGACAACCTAAAGGGTTGAACCACGTAAGACGTGGCATTCAATCATCCCAGCCCTTGCCGTAGTCGAGGATCGGGAAGTCGTTCCATATCCTTACGGCCTCCTTTCGCCCGACGTCATTCAAGTACCCGGAAGCGCTTGAAAACGGCCAATCGTCCCATTTGGCGACATGGCCATGTTTTACCGGATTGTGATGGATGTAATTCATGGTCGCCCAGAAATGTGCGTCGTTCCGCATCGCTCGGTCTGAGAGCCCGTGCCAAACTTTCCGTCCTCGGCAGCCTTCCTCCCGATTCCAACGAAACGAGGTCCCTCCATGCAATTTCGACAAAACCGTCACCAAGGATTTAAGATCCGCTGTCTTCACGAGCACATGATAATGGTTGGGTAAAACGCACCACGCTGCCGGAATCTCCGTGTCTGTATGGGTATTGATGGCGTCCAACAGACTCTCGCAAAAATCCTTCATTCTTTGTGGGGAATACCCGATCCAGTCCCGATGCTCATAACAGGCTCCGGTTAGGTGGTAGTGGGTGTTTCCCTGATCAAAATGGGGAGGTCTGCGCCAGGGACGCTTGTGTCTGATCCTGTATTCCAGAACTTCTTTCCGCTGAGTTTCAGATAGCCGTCTCCACAGATAAGACATTCCCTAATGAGGCAGGAAAATGAGGGGGCTGCAATGTTCTTCGTTCGTAGTCCAACCCTTTAGGGTGTCTTCAATGCGCTCGGAAGACCCCCTAAAGGGTTGGACTACGTACGAAGAGATTGAACTGCCCGCCGGATCGCTCCATCCTCCCGGCATGAGCTACGCCGAACGTCTCCAGAAACGGATTGAAAAAACCGGTTCCCGCCTTTGTGTCGGGCTCGATCCTCGGCCGGGCGATGGCGGGGCGGCTTTCGCCCGCAATTTCCTCACCCGGGTCATCGAGGAAACCGCGATCTGGGCCGCGGCCTTCAAGCCGAACATGGCTTACTTCGAGGCGATGGGCATCGAGGGCATCCGCTTGCTGGAGGATTTGCTCGCCGCGATGCCGGAGGACGTGCCGGTGATTCTGGACGCGAAGCGCAGCGACATCGGCGAGACGCAGAAATACTACGCGCAGGGTTATTTCTCCGGTTGGAATGTCGATGCGGTCACGCTCAATCCGTTTCTCGGCTATGACTCCATCGAGCCGTTTTTGGATTGGGAAGGGAAGGGGATCTATCTGCTGGCGGTCACGTCCAATCCCGGCTCGGCCGATTTCCAGCGGCAGAAGCTCGCGGACGGCCGCTCGGTTTTCGAGCTCGTCACCGCCCTCGGCGAGCGCGCGAAGGAAGAAGGCCGCGCCACCGATGTGGGATACGTCGTCGGTCTGACGAATGCGGCGGATGTTTTGGAAAAAATCCCGGACGCGCCGCTGCTCGTTCCCGGACTCGGCGCGCAGGGCGGCGATCTCGCGTCGCTCGCCGCCGCCGGACGCACCGCGCCGGATGTCATCAACGTCTCGCGCGGCATCCTCTACGCCGCGGACGACCGCGGGTTCGGCACAAGGGCGCGGGAATGGGCCGACAAGATCGCGGCGGCCTATGGCAAATGAAGGCGAGTTTTTTTCATGCAAGCCGGTCCGTCATCGGCTAGTATCGGAAAGTCTGTCATGACCCACTTTCACCCATGAAGCCGCAGCCCGCCAGGTATTCCGGTTTGCTTCCCCACAAGGGCTGGCCGAAGCGGAACTTCCATTTTCTGCGGCATCGGATCGTGCCCGGGATGTTTCAACGTTCCAACGGGAACGTGTTGAAACCGGTTCTCTCGCCGCCGGATGCGGGCACCGTGCGGATCACCTGGATCGGGCACGCGTCGTTTTTCCTGCAATTCGCCGGGCACTCGGTGATCGTCGATCCCAACTGGGCGAAGTGGCACGGTCCGGTGAAACGGCAGCGCAATCCCGGGCTGGATTTGCACGGCGTGCCGGAGGTCGATCTCGTGCTGGTCACGCACGCGCATTTCGACCACCTCCACAAGCCGAGTTTGAAAATTCTCCAGGCGCGGGAAGGCATCGTGGTCCCGCGCGGCAGTGGCTCGCTGGTCAGGCGCCTGGGATTTCCCGCCACTCATGAAATGCGGATTTGGGACACGCTGAATTTCGACGAGCTCGAAATCATCCACACGCCGTCCCACCATTGGGGCGCGCGGTTCATTCATGACACTCACCGCGATTACGGCGGTTACATCGTCCGCGCCGGCGGGAAAAGCGTCTTTCATTGCGGGGACAGCGCTTACTTCGACGGTTTCAAGGAGATCGGCGCGCGCTGTGAGATCGACATCGCGCTGATGCCCATCGGGGCCTACGAGTCGCCGAGTGGGCGGGATGTCCACATGAATCCGGAAGAGGCTGTTAGGTCCTTCGCGGATCTCGGGGCCAAGGTGCTCATTCCGATGCATTACGGCACGTTCCCGCTGGGCAACGAGCCGCAGCACGAGCCGGTGGAGCGGCTGCTGATGGAGGCGGACCGCCTCGGCATCAGCGAGCGGGTCCTCATTCCCGAGGAAGGCGTGGGCATCGAGTGGTGAGGAAATTTTTCACAAACATCCGATTCTCGGGTATATCCTTCCCTCATGAACCGACGATCCATCCTCGCGCTGTTGCTGCTCATTCCCACCTTCGCTTCCTGCGAGCCCCAAAAAGCCATGACCGCACCTGACAAACAACCCGCCAGAATGCCCGAAGTCCCCGCCGGGGCGGAAACCATCACGCTCGGCGCCGGTTGTTTCTGGTGCATCGAGGCCGCCTACCGCCAGCTCGACGGCGTTTACTCCGCGACCTCCGGCTACATGGGCGGGGCGGTGAAAAATCCGACATACGAACAGATTTGCGAGGGCGACACGGGCCATGCGGAAGTGGTGCATGTCGTTTTCGATCCCGGGAAAATCTCCTGCGAAAAGATCCTCGCCTGGTTCTGGGATTTCCACGACCCGACCACGCTCAACCGGCAGGGAAATGACGTCGGCACGCAGTATCGCTCGGCGATTTTTTACCATACCGATGCCCAGAAGAAGCTCGCCGAAGCCTCGAAAGCCGCGGCCCAGGCCAATTTCAAATCTCCGATCGTGACCGAAATCACCAAGGCTCCGGAATTCTATCCGGCGGAAAATTACCATCAGGATTACTACAACCAGAACAAGTCGAAGAACGGTTACTGCCGGTTTGTCATCGAGCCGAAGCTCAGGAAATTGAAGCTGGACCATTGATTTTCCACGTTCGGATGGCCGCGGAAAGCTTCAGGATGCTTGACATTTCAGTGGTTTGGTGGGTTTCTCGGTCCTGAAAATGGCGAAGCGAAGCATGGCGGGTGTGAAACTGACACGCCTGGAGGCCCGGACACGGGTGATCCAGGGTGCCGGGCGCATGGCGTTTGTGTTGCTCTGCATGGCCATTGGCTTCGTGGTGGTGGCGACGGCATTCCCCCAGCAGCGCGAGCTGGCGCGGCTGGAAGCCAAGCTCGCGCTGGCCAAGGAGCGCGAGGCGAGCGTCGCCGCGGATCGGGAATATCATCAGATCGAGCACCGCGCCTTGAAGGAAGATCCGGCGTTTTTGGAAATCCACGCGCGGGATCGGCTGGATTACTATCGTCCGGGCGAGCGGGTGCTGAAGTTCCGGGGGCAGCCGTGATTTCCCTGCTCTAACCGACCAAATCCCCGATCGAGCCGAAGTCCGGGGAGAACAGGCGCTTGTA
>CAYXZE010000011.1:11622-21277 GCA_964469395.1 uncultured Luteolibacter sp. | reverse complement strand
TGATTTGAATCACAGTTATTCCGTTCAGCCGAATCTTCTCATCTTCTGTCTCCAAAAGAGGGGATTGAGGATTTTTGAATTTTGATTTGGAAGAAAGCGGACTCTCTTTGCTTCTGTCTGAAGGTGGCAGGCAAAATAAGGAGGGTGGGACTTCGGCCCACCTGCCGATGCGCGGCGAAAGGGGAGGCATGAAATTCATCTCTTTCTCATCTCATCGACAGGTGGGCCGAAGTCCCACCCTCCTTATTGCACTTCGTGCCGCCGCTACTTTCAGTTAGGTATTCGGTGAAACAGCGGCTTGATCGCGAGGGGAATCCAAGGCATGCCGGAGCCATGCCCATCGTGCTCGCCTCATCGTCTCCCCGCCGCCGTGAATTGTTGGGGCGGGCGGGGGTGGTCTTCGAGGTGGTGGCTTCACCCGCGGAGGAAATCCACGATCCGGGGATGAAGCCGGATCATTTGTGCGAGCTGAACGCGGCTTTGAAAGCGGAGGCGGTGGCGCTGGTGAGGCCGGAGGCCACGGTGATCGGCTCGGACACGCTGGTGTTCATCGATGATGTTCCTTTAGGAAAACCGGCGGATCTGGCGGAGGCCCGGGCGATGCTGCGGCGCTTGTCCGGGCGGGTGCATCAGGTCTGCACCGGGGTTTGCGTGATCGCGCCGGGCGGCGGGCGGCGTGTTTTCCATGACCTCACGGAGGTGACGTTCCTGCCGCTGGATGATGCGGCGATCGACGCCTATTTCTCGCTGGTGAATCCGCTGGACAAGGCGGGTGGGTATGGAATCCAGGAGTTCGGCGAGCGGATCGTGGCGGGCATTCGCGGGAGTTTCGACAATGTGATGGGTTTGCCGGTGGCCAAGGTGATCCGGGCGCTGGAGGAAATCGGGTTGCGGGATGGTTCCGGGGGGTGAAGAATCGGCCATGGTGACACCCCACAGGTATCCGGTGATTTTCAACCCTCGGGCGCGCAGCCAGAAGGGCGGGCGGGTGCTTCGGTTTTTGATGAGCCATGCCAATCGGTTCGCGTTGTTCGCGACGAATCATGCGGGCGAGGCGCAGGAGCTGGCGGCGCGTTTCGCGGTGGCGGGCGAGCCGGTGGTGATCGCCGCCGGCGGGGACGGCACGCTCAACGAGGTGGTTCGCGGGCTGGCGGGGTCGAAGACTTTGTTAGGGGTGCTGCCTGCGGGGACGATGAATGTTTTCGCCCGCGAGATGGGGATTCCCTTCGACTCGCTGGAGCGCGCTTTCCAGGTCATCGAGCGCGGGTTTGTCCGGGATGTGGATTTGTTCGAGGCGAATGGCTCGCCGTTCGTGCAGATGGCGGGCGTGGGGTTCGACGCGATGGTCATCGAGGAGACGAGCTGGGAGATGAAGAAAATGTTAGGCCCGCTGGCGTATCTGCTGGCGGCGGTGAAGGTGCTGGGCGAGCGGCCGCCGAAGATCGAGGTGATCTGCGCGGACGGCCGACGCGAGGAGGGGGTGGCGGTGCTGGCGGGGAATGGCTCGCTTTACGGCGGGCAGTTCAAGTTTTTCCCCAATGCGAACAACCATGATTCCAAGCTGGACGTGCTGGTTTACAAGGAGGCGGGCTACCGGTTGGTGCTGGATTCGCTGCGCGGGCTGGCGTTCGGCGGGATCGATCTGGTGGCCTCGACGAGTTATTTTCAAGCGGAGGATTTCATCGTCCGGGCGGACCGCGAGGTTCCGGTGGAGGTGGATGGCGAGCTGATCGGGCGGTTTTCGGAGATTCGTTTCAAGGAAACGGCGAACCGGTTGCGGGTCATCGCGCCGGAGGAGCCGATCATCGGCGGTTTTGCGGATGCGGTGAAATCCCTGCTGCAATGGCCGCGGCGGCCGGTGGAGCTGCAAACCACGCGCGGGTTATGAGGTCCGGGCGGAAAGGTTGGGTCTGGTGCTGGTTCCTGCGGCTGGCGTGGGTTGTGTCCGGGGTGGCGGTGCTGTTCGTCGGGGTGGTGGCGTATGCGAATGTCACGGCGATCTGGGCTTCCCGCGGGCGGTTGTTCACGGAGGTTTCGGAGTTGCCTGAAATCAAGGTGGGGCTGGTTCTCGGCACGACGGACCGGGTGAAGGGGCGTGAGAATCTCTATTTCCGCTACCGGATCGACGCAGCGGTTAGGGTTTGGAAATCCGGCAGGCTGGAAACCTTGATCGTTTCCGGGGACAATCTGAGCCCGTATTATAACGAGCCGGAGAAAATGAAGCAGGCGCTGATTGAGCGGGGAGTGCCCGCCGACCGGATTGTTTGCGACCCGCGCGGCTTGCGGACGCTGGATTCCGTGGTGCGGGCGAAGGAGGTTTTCGGGACGAGTTCCGTCCTGCTCATCAGCCAGCGGTTCCAGAACGAGCGGGCGATCTATCTGGCCAAGGCCAACGGCATCGAGGCATACGGTTTCAATGCGCGGGATGTCGAAACCCAGGCGGGTTTGAAAACCAAAATCCGCGAGGTGGGAGCGCGGGTGAAGATGTGGCTCGACGTGAATTTCCTCAACACCCGGCCGAGCTATCTCGGGAAGAAAATCGAGCTGCCGGAGTAGGGGTGCTTGTATGTAGTTTAACTCTTTAGGGTGTCTTCATAGCGTGTCGAAGACACCCTAAAGGGTTAAACTACGTACAAAAGAGAGGCCGCCGGAGCACCCACTCCGGCGGCCAAGTTGATCAACTTCAACGCAGTCGCGATTTCATTCGCCATTCTGTTTGAGGCTGACAACTGCTGTTCACCCTTACATGAAAACGCGGACTTTCGTGCGGTCTTCAGCGGCGTTTGACCCTTGGGGAAGGGGCGCGTTCAAATTATTTTCAAATCTCAGCGGCGGTGAACGGGGCGGACGGGGGCTTTCTTTTTGGTGGCGGGCGTGGTGGCTTGGTAGCCTGTGGTTTTGTCGCTCACGGGGTGGATGGCATCCACGGGTGGCAGCACGCCGGGGCCGTCGGCCATTTCGCGGGTTTTCGGCGAGGTTTTGTAGCGGGAATCCATGTCCGCCTGCACGGCATTGAGCGAGCGGTCGTTGTTCACGATGGATGGCTGGATGAAGACCATGAGTTCGCTGCGGGTTTTGGTGTCGGTGGTTCTTCCGAACAGGCCGCCGATGTAAGGAATGCTGGAAAGAATGGGGATGCCGGTTTTATCCTGTCCGCCTCTGCCGACAATCAGGCCGCCGAGGACGATGGTTTCGTTGTTCGGGACGGTGACGTTCGTGCGAAGCATGCGGGTGGAGATTTTGGGGACGGTAAGATCGCTGCCGCCACCCGCGCCGCCTTCAATGGTTTGGAAACCGCTTTGCTCGTCGTTGAGAAGATCGATCTGCATGGTGATTTCATTGTCCGAGTTTACCAACGGAACGACTTCGAGTTTCAAAACCACGTCCTCGTATTCGATCTGGGTGGAGGCGTTGTCGCTGCCGCCGTAGCTGATGCTTCCCGTGGGAATGGCGATGCGCTCGCCACTGGAGATGGTGCCTTTCTGATTGTTCGAGGTGAAGATGCTGGGGCGGGAGAGGACGGTGAAGTCGGTTTTCTTCTGGAGGGCGGTTAGATAGATGTCCAGGTTGTTTCCGATGTTTCCATAAACCTGAAGTCCGGGGACTCCCGGAAGGTTGCCGGGTTTGAATTGGCCGAGAATGGGGAGCCTCGGGGCGGCGCCGCTGCCGCCGCGGATGGCGTGGTCGTCACCCTTGTTCAGGTAGTCAACGCCGAACGTGAAATCGTTTTCCAGCGTGAGTTGGCCGATGACGGTGGAAATCATGACCTGGTCGGGTTTGACGTCGATCTGGTCCAACAGGCGCTCGATGATTTCCAGGCCGGATGGCGGGCCTTGGACGACGATGGAGTTGGTGATGTTATCCGCAACGAGAAGGGTGCGGCCGACGAGGACGGATTCGGGGGCGGCGTTGATTTCGGGATCGCTGAGGCCTTCTCCGCCGCCACCGGCACCGCCGAATCCGGAGTTGCCGGACGCGCCTCCGTAATTGGCGCCGGTGCTGCGGCTGCGGCTGCTGGTATTGCTGGTGCGGCTGCCGCTGGTTGAGGCTTGGCGGGAACTTGGTTGGGAGCGGGTGCCGCCCGCAGTGCCGCCGCCTTGTGCGCCGGCACCTTCACCGCCGGTGCCGGAGAAGGCGCGGTTGAGGGCATCTCCCGCGATGGGGAGGAAGTCGGAGACGGTGAGGAAACGGAGTTTCCGGCGGAGGAAGTTTTTCTCGCTGGTTTCCACGTCGAACTCGCGGACGAGGCTTTCCACGAAGACGAGATCGACGGGGCGGCCCATGGCGAAGATCCGGTTGGTGCGGGGATCGGGGACGATCTGGACCGGGGTGGCTTCCCCGCTGCTGCCGGAGCCGGGCTGGCCGGCGACGGCGGGGGCATTTCCTCCGGCGGCAGGCGCGGGTGCCGGAGCTGAACCGTCCACCCGCTGGATGCCGGCGGTGGTTTGGGCGGATTGCTGGGCGGTGAGGAGCTCGGTGAGGGTGGTGGCGATCTCGGTGACGTCGGCGTATTGGACTTTGATGAAGCGGCTGGCGACTTGTGAGGAGGGTTTGTCGATTTCCGCTTTGAGATCGATGAGTTTGCGGATGAGGGAGGTGTTTTCCGTGATGATGACGGCGGAGGCGTTGGGCACGGCGGCGATGGAGCCGTAGGGGCCGAAGGTGCCGATGATCTGGGTGAAGGTGTTGACGGCTTCCGCGGGCTTGATGTTGCTGAGCGTCATGACGTAGGAGATGACGGCGTCGCCCTCGGGGAGGGTGCTGTTTTCGTTGTAAACTCCGATGCCGATGTTCGTGGGGCGGATGCCGGCGGTGGCGATGGTGAGGTAGTCGAGATTGGGGTCCAGGCCGTCAGGGACGAAGACGAAGTTCTCGATGACGGCGGCTTTTTTGAGGAGTTCGGCGGCTTCGGCGAAGGTGAGCGGGTCTTTTTCCGTGGCTTCCTGGACGAAGGAGAACTCGGCGGAGGCGGCACCGGCGGAAACGATCACGCGGCGGCCGGTGTATTTGCGGTAAAGCCCGGCAAGCGCGGTGCCGGTGAGTTTCGGCTCGTTGATGTCGGAGGTGATTTTATTTTGTCCCAATGGCAGGCCGGGTTGGGCTCCGGGTTGATTGCCCGCTTCAGGCGCACCGGCGGCGGGCGGCGGGTTGAGGCCGGGAATCGGGACGCCCGGCGGTCTGATGGGGCGGGGACGGGCTTCGGCGGGTTGCGGCGGGGTGACGGGTTCGGGGGCGGCTTCATCGGGTTCTTGGCCGTAAGCGGCGGCGAGACCGAGGAAAAGGAGGGCGAAGGAGCGGTGGAATGACATGGAGAAAAGCAGGTATTTCAGATTGGAGACTTAGTTGCCGCGGCGTGACTGGCGCTGGACGGGCTGGGGTTGGGTGCCGGTTGCGGGGGTCGGTGGCGGAACGACGCGGGGACGGGGTTGGCGCTGCGACGGGCCGCCTTGCAATTGGGGAGGCTGGCCCGGTCGTGGCGGTTGCCCCGACTGCGGCGGTGTGACTTTGGGGGCGGCGAGCGCGAGCAGTTTCTGGTCGAAGCTGACGGTGCCGGTCATCGAACCGGACGACATGCGGACGACGGTGCCTTGCGGATCGCCGGGCTTGCGGATGACGCCGAGGATTTTGAAATTGGATTTCGTGCTGTCGGAATCCACGGTGATCCGTTCATCGGGTTTCTTTTTGTGAATCAATGTCACGCGGTAGCCGGTGCCGCCGATGGGGGACACGCCGAGCAGCGAGTAGTCATCGAGCGGGTTGTTTTCCGGGTCCTCGGTGACGACCGGTTTGGAGGTGAACGGGGAATTCGTGTAAAGGCTGCTGTATTTGGTGTAGGGAACCTTTTTCGGAACGTCCGCCGCGACCAGGCCGGTGAGGGCGAGGAGTGGGAAAGCCAGTGATGAGATCGGGGATTTCATGGGCGGGTCAGGTGGCGGGGACGAACCATTGCTCGACGGTGGCGGTGCAGTCGATTTTGGTGTCGTCCTGTTGGTTGGGAGACAGGCGGATTTGGGAGGCGATGCGGAATTGATCCGGCACGTTGAGGCGGTCGAACCATTGGTAGAGCGCCTGCTCGCCGCCGGTGACGACGATTTGCAGCTTGGCGCGGTGGTAGTGGGGGCCGGTGGAATCGGTGGGGAGAAATCTTTGGGATTTGATGGTGAGGCCGGTGGATTTGGCCTCGCGCTCGGCGAGCTGCTGAAGGCTGGTCTGGACGTCCTGGTTGGCCTGGGGCTCGGGTTCGTGTTCGGCGAGCCATTCCATTTCATCGGCCACTTCTTCCTGTTTCTCGACGGCTTCTTCGGCGATGGCGAGTTGTTGCTCGGCGTGCGCGCGCTCGTTGTTGACCGTGGCGCGTTTGGCTTTCGCGAAATTGAAGGCGATCAAATTCAGGATTCCGAATCCGGCGATGGCAAAGAAGACGAGGAGTTTTTTTTCGCGGTCGGACATGGAAAAGGAGAAGGAAGTGGGAAAATGACGCGGAAGGAAAGGGTTTGCTGACCGAGTAATGCCGGGGCGGAGGTTTTTTGTCGGTGGACGGGAAAGATCAGGGCTGTCCCTCGCCGGTGGGCAGCTCGCCGGTGAAGACGAATTCCCAGCCGCGGGTGGATTGGTTGGGCTCGGGCGATTGCCAGTCGAATTGGGCGAGATCGTTGCTTTTTTCCAGATTGAGGCTGAAGGTTTTCACGGCCTGGATTTGCTGGGCCTCGCCGATGAGTTTGATTTCGCTGGCGCTGATGTCGGCGGTTTTCAGGCGGAGTCCGCTTTTGGGCGGAATGCAGGCGGCGACGCGGTGAAGGATATCGACCGGCGAGTTTTTGAGCTGGATGGCGTGGGCGAGTTCGTCCCACTTGGCGAGGTGTTGGGCGTAGGCTTGGCCAACGGGAGCGGCGGCTTCGGCCTGTTTGCGGAGGGCGGTGGTTTTGGCGCTGTCTTTCCACAGGCCATAGCCGAACCAGCCGATGACGCCAAGATAGAGGGCGGCGACGGCGGCGGCTCCGAGGGTGAGATTCCGGCGGCGGAGCGCTTCACGGCGGGCGGCGCGAACGTCGGCGGGGAGCAGTTTGCTCAGGGGGTGCGGCAGGACGGGCGCGGGGCGGGGCGAGACTTCGACGGGGACTCCGAACGTGGCGGCAAGTGCGGACGGGTCGCAATTTTCCGCGGAAGTCCACACGGCGATGCGGGTTGGCTCGATGGCCAGGCCCTGCATGGAGAGCTGCATGAGCGCGAGGCGGATTTCCCGGGCCAGCGACTCGTCCGGGCTGGCGGAGGTGGCGGAGGTGGCCTGGCAATAGGCGAGCCTGCCTTGGCGGGAGAGCGCGAAAACCCAGCGGCCGAATTCTTTCCAGACACCAAGCGCGTCGCCATCGAGCGGGTAGGCGCGGGCGGAAAGGTCGAAGCTTTTCGGGCCGCGCGGCGGCATTTCACCTTCGCCGGGGGTGCGTAGTTGGACGGAGAGGATGGCGGTGTTTTCCGCTTCGCGGGCGATGACGAAGACGTCGGTGAGCTGGCCGGCCATGGGGTCCGGGCGGAGGCCGAGGCGCTCGGCGTGCAGCGAGGCGAGGTCGGGGAAAAGGGTTTCATCGTCGCTGGTCACGTGCATGGGCACGGCGGTGATGGCCTTGACGGGGAAAAGCAGCAGCAAATCACCGGCGGGAATGTCGGTGAGGTCGGCGGCGCGCTCCACGGAGGTGGCGGCATGCAGGGTGAAGGCGGCGGCCGTCTGGCTGGCCCAGATTTCCCAACCGGATTCGCCGGGGATGAGAAGCACGTTTTCGGTAGTTTTACTCACGGGATGATTTCTTCGGTGCGTTCGAGAAGGATGGGTCTTCCTCCTTCTTTGTTGCTGACAATGACGGTGATCTTGCGCTTGGAGCCTTCCGCGTAGCCGATGCTCTCGATGCGGGTGGTGGTGTCCCTGACGCCGAAGCGCTGAGTGATGTCGGGGCGGTCTCCGGCGTTGATGTCCGAAAGCGCCGTGCGAAAATCTTGGTAAACCGCATCGTCGGTGGTGTCACGCACTCCATCCGGCCCGCGGATTTTTTTGGGGATATTCTCGGCTTGCTCGATGGAGACCTCGGCGGCGACGGCGATCAGCTCGGCAGGCGCTTCATTGATGTCGAGCGGTCCGCTGCTCCAGACGGTGAAGTAATTCCGCCAATCCGGGCGGACCGCCTCGACGAGATCCATGCCGCGGACAAGGCTCATTTCGTTGATGTCGTAAAACGGGCGGTTGAAGGGCTGGTTGATGCGGCCTGCTTTTTCGTAGAATTTTTTTTCCGCGCCGTTGAGCGCCTCGTTGTCGTCGGCGTCGATCCAGTCGCCGAGCGCGTCGGTGATTTCCTGGGCGGTGTCGAGTTCCAGTCCCCAGTCGATGAACAGTTTGCGGAGCAGGGCTTTGTCTTCCTGCCTGAGGATGTAGTTGATGTTGAGGCGGCCGCCTTCGGAAACCAGTTTGACGTCGAAACTTTCTCCGGTTTCATCGTTTCTCCGGTGAAGGAGCGGGTCGGAGCGTTTGACCAGCCGGTGGGTGCCGATGGCGATGCCCATTTCCGCGACTTGGCGGGCACGCGAGCCGTGGATCTTGGAGGAGGCGAGTTCCATGTCGAAGGAAATCACCCGCAGCGTCGTCATGCAGGCCAGCGCGAGAATCGCAATCAGCCAGAGCACCGCCATGAGGGCGGCGCCGCGCGGGCTTCGGGTGGTGACGTGGGAGGTCATGGGTTGTCAGTCGTTTTGATGCCGACTCATGAATCATCGGGGTCTGTGGGGGGGGCGGTTTCACGGCCGTTGCTGCCGTTATTGTTGCGGTTCCCGCCGCCGATCGTCTGTTTCATTTGATTGATGCGGGTTTGAGGATTGGCTTTCGGCGGGATCCAGAAAATCTGGCGGATTTCCTCGCCCTTGGCGCCGATGGCCATGGTGAGTTCGAGTTGCAGGGGCTGGCGGCCTTGGATTTCCCAATCGTATTGCCATTCCAGCGATCTGCCGTCCAGGGCGCGCCACTCGAAATAGGCGACATCGGTGAGGAGGACGATCTCGGCGAAGGGTTTGTTTTCTCCGGCTGATTTCTTGAAGGAGGAGGCGGAGTCTTCGAGGATTTCGTTTTCGTAATACTTGAGAACGATGTCGAGAAAGCCGGTGCGCTTTTTCACGGTGCTGAGCTGGACGGCCTTGGCAATGCGAGCCTGGCCGCCCCAGGTGAAGCTGAGCGGGACGTTTTGCAGGGTGAGGTCGGAAAGGTAGTGGGAGCTGGAATCCGTCACGGCAAGGTGGATGCGGGTGTTGCCGGGGAGTGAGGAAAGGCGCTGGTGAAGAAGCTCCAGAAACGCCTGGTGAAGCATTTCCTCGTTCTGGGTTTTTACGATCGTGTTGCCGAGCGCCAACGAACTCCGTGCCGTGCCGAAGACCATGCCGATGAGAATGGCCATCAAGCCGATGGCGACGACAAGCTCAAGCATCGTGAAGCCACGATTCCGGGGGCTGGTGGAGCTGGCGGTCATTGGGACGTGTATATTTTGCCGTTGCGCCAGGTCTCGACCGTGCGTTTTTGCCACTCGCCATTGGCGAACCAGCGGGCCTCGACCTTGATGAGATACATCTGGTCGAGCGGGTGGCCATCCTCGTTTTCGAGCTCTTTGAGGAGTGAGACGGT
>CAYXZE010000011.1:2353-11522 GCA_964469395.1 uncultured Luteolibacter sp. | reverse complement strand
TCATCGGGTTTCAAGTCGTTTTTCCGCGTCGATCGAGGTGGCGGTGAGCGGATGGAAGGTGTCTTCCGAAGAGCTTTTTTCGGTCGCCAGGCGGATGGAAATCGGTTCGCAGAGGCCGTCGGGATCGAAACGCCAGACGTGGACGGCGTTTTTTTGGGTTCCGAGCCATTGTTCGGAGTTCCAACGACGGATGAAGAGGCTCAATCCGCTATCCAGGGTGAACTGACGGTTTTCCTGAATGTTTGCGTTTTCCGGGTTGGTTTCGCGGCTGCGGCTGCGGGAAATCCTTTTGTCGTCCATGCCCGCTTGGGCGAGCGGCAACAAGCGGACGACTCCTTCGCGGAACTCCAGGGCGTAAGGAGTTTGGTGGAGAATGGCGATGGTGCGGGCGCGCTTCGCCATCAGCTCGATTTCGCCCGAGGCGTTGCGGAGCACCCGCTCATCGGAGGAATAAATCATCAGTCCGACCGCGCCGCCGATGACGACGGAGGCGATGGCGAGAACCAGGACAATCTCAATGAGAGTGAAGCCCGGCGTCCGGTTAGTCGTCCTGACTGCTGAGATCATCTGCGGTGTTTGCCAGTCCGTCCGGGCCGTTGCTGAAGATTTCGTATTCGCTGGCCACTTTTTTACCGGGGAAGCGGTAGCCATAATTGGCCCCCCATGGATCGGGCGGCAGCTTTTTCATGACCTGGCTCCAGCGGCGGGGCACCGGCGTGCTGGACGGCTTCTCCACAAGGGCTTTGAGACCTTGCTGGGTGGTCGGGTAAGAACCCGCATTCAATTTATACATGGAAAGCGCGCTTTCGAAGCTTTTGAAATCGGCTTCGGCCTGCCCCAATTTCGCCGCGTCTCCGATTTTATTCATGGAGAAGATCGCGCCGCCGAGAATCATGGCGATGATGCCGAGCACGATGACCATTTCAAGGAGGGTGAATCCGGAGTTGCGGCGGCGGTTGGAGGACGGATGGTGGATTTTCATGGAGAAATGTTGATTTTTTGTCTGACGGGAACCTTTCAGGGATGAAAACGCCATGCGATTCAAAAGTTGTCGGAAATTTCCTGCGGGGATCTTCAAACGTCACGGAGAATTTCTTGCAAGCCGGGCTGGATTCTCCCACCCCTTGTGCCTCTCTCTTCATTATGAACAAAGTCCTCATCATCGGAGCCGGCGGGGTCGGCAGCGTCGTCGCCCACAAATGCGCCATGGTCCCCGAGATTTTCGGGGAAATCACCCTTGCCTCGCGGACGGTCTCGAAGTGCGAGGCGATCGCCGCGGAGGTGAAGACGCGCACCGGCCGCACCATCGCCACCGCCCGGGTGGATGCCGACAATGCGGAGGAAACCGCCGCGCTCATCCGCAAGACCGGGGCCAAACTGCTGATCAACGTCGCCCTGCCCTATCAGGATCTCAACTTGATGGACGCCTGCCTGCTCGCGGGCTGCGATTACATGGACACGGCCAATTACGAGCCGCTCGACGTGGCGAAATTCGAGTATTCCTGGCAGTGGGCGTATCAGGAGCGTTTTGAAAAAGCCGGTCTTACGGCCCTGCTCGGTTCGGGCTTCGATCCCGGCGTGACCAATGTTTACACCGCCTGGGCGCTGAAACACCATTTCGATGAAATCCACACGCTCGACATCATCGACGTGAACGGCGGCAACCACGGCAAGGCTTTCGCCACCAATTTCAACCCGGAGATCAACATCCGCGAAGTCACGGCGGAATGCCGCCACTTCGAAGACGGCGGATTCGTCGAGACTCCGCCGATGTCCCTGCACCAGCCGTTCACCTGCCCGGATGGCGTCGGCACTTACGAAATTTACCGGATGTATCACGAGGAGCTGGAATCGCTGGTGAGGCACATCCCGACCATCCGCCGCGCACAGTTCTGGATGTCCTTCTCGCCCAACTACTTGAAGCATCTGGAAGTGCTCCAGAACGTCGGCATGACGCGGATTGATCCGGTCGTGTATCAAGGCGTGGAAATCGTGCCGCTGCAGTTCCTCAAGGCGGTTTTGCCGAATCCCGGCGACCTCGGCCAGTCCACGAAAGGCCGCACCTGCATCGGCAATGTCATCACCGGTCTCAAGGACGGGAAATTCAAGGCCATCTACATTTACAACATCTGCGACCACGAGGCATGCTTCGCCGAGGTCGGCTCCCAGGCGATTTCCTACACCACCGGCGTCCCGGCGATGATCGGCGCGAAGCAAATTCTCACGCAACATTGGCAAAAACCCGGGGTTTGGAACGTCGAACAACTCGATCCGGACGCCTTCATGGAAGATCTCAATATCCACGGCTTGCCCTGGCAGTTCATTGAATTGACCCCGGAACAAGCCGCCGCGTTTCAGGTGGTCTGATGTAGGGTTGTAAATACAATGTATTTCGGCCTTATTCCTCGCTCCTCAAATTTCCCCTTGTCAGCTCGAATCGCCCCTCTCATCTTCCCGCCATGAATCGGATCAAAACCCTGTCTCTGCCGCTCATTTCCGCCCTGATTGGATCGGCGGCATTGCCTGCGAACGCCGGAGTTACTTTTGAAGTTAGCAGTGATAAGATCTATCGTCAGGATAAGAAGGGGATCAAATTCATCGAAGGCTCTTTCGAGACCAATTTGGCGGATGGCAACGCACTGGTGCTGGCGGCCTGCACTCCAAGAACCACTTATCTTCCGCCGAGCGGGGGGGAAGGGTGCTCGATCGGCACGACTGCGTTTTTGACGAACGGGTCTTTGAGGGGCATCACGCTCACCAGACCTTATTTCGCGGTGTCCACGGTGATTCCGGCAATGGTCATCGCACCCCGTGCCGCGGACGCGGTGACCTTGATCGCCGCGCCGGCCTCGAAGTTGCGCCGCCCGTCCGGTGGATTCGAGGATTACAGCTACTCGCTTTATTTCAACCTTCACAGCACATTTACGCGGGAATATGACATCACGCGTTACTCCCAATACAAGTATTACCCTGCGAGCCAACGCAAGAAATTCGAGAGTGAGATTGTCCCGGGAGTTTATCATTACTCCTTCCCGCGGCTGAACCCTTTCGAGCTGCCCGGCGTGCCGCCCGCCGTCATCCAGACGTCGATTTATCCGATGGCCGAGGGCAACGCCACATTGAACAAGCGGAGCTCCGGGTTTGCCTACAAGAAGGTGAATGCCAACAAATGGACCAAGGGATTCGTCGAGCTCAGCTACCACAAGCCTAACAAAATCACCTGGCAGGGGCTTGACCAGGCGAATGTGGCCGTGAATGCGGACCGCATGTATTTTTCGATGAAGGTGATGGGCAATCCAAAGAATCCGAAGTCCTACACGGATTCAATAGATCGTTACACCCTCGAGTATCAGGCCATTTATCCCGATTATCAGACCTCGAAGGCCGAAGAACCTCGCATTTGGCTGGCAAACCCGTTCGTCGGCCGTTTCACCGTCCCGCCTGTTTTCGCGGGAGGCACGAGGTCGATCGTGGAAGTCGAGCTGGATCGGTCGATGCAGACGGGTGGTGTCACTTATGACTTTTCCAACCGCAGGTTCCAAATCCCGGTTGTCGTGGTGAATCGCTACTCGGAATTTGTGGAGACCACTTTTGACGGTGCCAAGAATTCCGGAATTCTCAAGGATACCGACGGGGACGGGCACAACAACCTGACCGAATGGATACTCGATTCCAGCGCCACCGATTCGAGCAGTATCCCGGAGAGTCCGTTCCCCATGACGCATGCGCGGGAGATGAGAGTTAACCAAGAGACCGAAACTGAAGACAGGGGAATCGTTCGTGAGGCCTACTACGGCTTCACGATCGACAAGAAATTGGAAACCGTCCCCCAAGTCGTTTACACGCTTCAGCGCCGAAAGAGCGGAGAGCGGACCTGGCGCAGGTTCAAGACCGACGATGATTGGACGGTTGAAACGGTGAGACTGGCCCCCGGATATGGCTCCCAAAAGGCGAACTCGCCGGAAAGAGTGGAAATTCGGGTCGAGAGCAAGTGGAATACGGATGGCAATTTGATCACCGAAAACAGCTCCAACAAGGTCCAGGGCCCGCCTCCCGGCACGGCGTTTGATGACTATCGGGTGAAAATTACCTTGAAGAAGAAAAAGAAGTGAATGGCGCGGATACCGGGCAGGGCAATTTCTCAAACGGCTGGATTTGGTGAACCGTGATTTCCAGTCGATGAGTGCGGACATGATCGATACTGCGGAGCGGCTCGCCAGCCATCTGGATGCCAGCCGCCAGGGGGGCGCCCGGCCGGTTTGCGCCATCGATACCGAGGCGGACAGCCTGCACCGCTATCGCGAGTCTCTTTGTCTGATTCAATTCGCCGACCGCGACCAGTGTGTCCTGATCGACCCGCTGGCGATTGATGATTTGTCCTCCTTGGAGACTTATCTCGCCGATGCCACGGTGTGGATGCATGGTGCCGATTATGACATGACCATGTTCAAGCGCGAGTTCGGCGCGCTACCGGCGGTGGTTTATGATACCCAGATCGGTGCGCGGCTGCTGGGCGTCCGGCGCTTCGGCCTGGGAGATTTGGTCAGCCATTATTTCGGCGTCGAGCTTTCGAAATCCTCGCAAAAGGCGGACTGGGGAAAGCGTCCGTTGTCGCCCAAGATGATCGAGTATGCGCTCAATGACGTGTATTATCTTTTGGAAATGGGCGACATGATCGTTGCCGCGCTCAAGGAAAAGGGCCGCTACGAGTGGTTCGAGGAAAGTTGTCTCGCCGCCCGCCAGCGGGTTTTGGATCGGGATGACTCAAAGGAAGAGGTCTGGCGCGTCCAGGGGTCCGGCAAGCTGGAACCATACGGCTTGGCTTGTCTCCGCGCGCTATGGCACTGGCGCGATGGCGAGGCCAAGGCATGGGATCGGCCGTCATTCATGGTGGCACCCAATCGCCAGTTGCTCGAATGGAGTCTGGAACTGGATGCGCGGAAATCCATTTCACCGCCCAACCATTTCCGCCCGGACCGGGTCAAGCGCTTCCATGCGGCCCTCGCCGCCGCCCGGGAACTTCCCGCTTCGGAATGGCCCGCGCGTCCTCCCGCCAAACGCCGGAAGCGGGATCGTGATTTCGACCGCAAGGTGGATGCGCTGATCCTGGCTCGTGAACAAGCGGCCGCGAAATTGGACATCGAGGGTTCGCTGATCGCGCCGCGAGCCGTTTTGGAATCGCTCGCCGCGGGTGAATCCCAAGCGGAAGAAGTGCTTCTCAAATGGCAGCGCGAATGCCTTGGGATCACGAATTGATCCGGTTCCCGCGAGTCTTGGCGCGGGTTCTCGGGCGCGGGGGTGGCTTGGTTTCGCAAGTCGCTTAAAACGAATGGCTCCATTCGCCCCGGAAGGCGTGAAAAAAGCACCGGTTTCCCAAGAAGTTCCTTGTCTCGTCGGATGGGATTTCAGACCCTTCGGGCCTACCATGTCAGAGACTCCGCACGAGCCACAAAAAGCCGAAACCCAAGTTGCCGTAGAACAGCAATACGATGCCGCGCAGATCGATAAACTCGAAGGTCTTGATGCGGTTCGCAAGCGACCCGGCATGTATATCGGAGACCCCGATGAGCGCGGACTCCACCACTGTGTTTTCGAGGTCTTGGACAACTCGATCGACGAACACCTCGCGGGCTATTGCAGCCGGATCAAGGTCGCGATCCATGTCGATGGTTCCGTTTCCATCGCCGACAACGGCCGCGGAATCCCGGTGGACATGCACCAGAAATTCGGCATGCCCGCCGTCGAACTCGTGCTCACCAATCTTCACGCCGGCGGCAAGTTCGGCCAGGGGGCTTACAAATATTCCGGCGGTCTTCACGGTGTCGGCGCGAAATGCGTGAACGCCCTTTCGGATTGGTTCAAGGCCGAGATCATGCGGAACGGCAAGGTCCACTTGATCGGTTTCGAGCGTGGAAAAACCACCCAGCCGCTGCACGTCATCGGCGAGGTGGATCCCGGGAAAACGGGAACCATGATCACCTTTTTTCCGGACGCCACGATCTTCGTGGATACCATCGAATTCAAGTTCGACCGCCTGTCCACCCGCCTCCGCGAGCTGGCCTTCCTCAATCCGGGCCTCACCATTGATCTCGAAGACGAGCGCCCCGAGTCCGCGAAAAAGACCACGTTTTACTACGCCAAGGGCATCGAGGAATTCGTCGCCCAGCTCGGCGAGAACAAGACGCTCATTCACGATGAGCCGGTGGCTCTCCACGGCAAGCGCCAGATCGAACTCGATTACGATGGTAAGAAAACCACGGACGATGTCTTCGCCGACGTGGTGTTCCAATACAACGATTCCTATAACGACCAGATCCTCTGCTTCGCCAACTCCATTCCTAACGGCGACGGCGGCACCCACCTCACCGGTTTCCGCACCGCGCTCACCCGCGGCATCAACCAGTATGCGAAGGTTAACAAGATCCTGAAGGACAAGGATCCCGCTCTAACGGGTGATGATGTCCGCGAGGGCCTGATCGCCATCATTTCGGTGAAAATGCCGAACCCGCGCTTCAGCTCGCAGACCAAGGACAAACTGGTCAACACCGAGATCGAAGGCGTCATTTCCTCCATCGTCTATGAGGGCCTGATGCAGTTCTTCGACGAGAATCCGGGCCTCGCCAAGCGGGTCATTGAAAAATCCGTCAACGCCGCGCGCGCCCGCGAAGCCGCCCGGAAAGCCCGCGAAACCGTCCGCAAGTCCGCTCTATCAGGTGGTGGCCTCCCCGGAAAACTCGCCGACTGCTCCGAGCGCGATCCCGCGAAATCCGAACTATATATTGTCGAAGGTGACTCCGCCGGTGGTTCGGCCAAGCAGGGCCGCGACCGGCGGACGCAGGCGATCCTCCCGCTGCGGGGCAAGATTCTCAACGTCGAGAAGGCCCGCCTCCACCGCGCGATGCAGAACCGGGAAATCCAGAACCTCATCACCGCCATCGGAGCGGGCATCGGCGATGGCGAGCAGGAAGGCTCGTTCAACATCGACAAGGTCCGCTATCACAAGATCGTCATCGATGCCGACGTAGACGGCTCGCACATCCGCACGCTGTTGCTGACGTTTTTCTGCCGCCACATGCCGGCCCTGGTCAAACGCGGCTTCCTCTACATCGCCCAGCCGCCGCTCTATCTGGTCACCCGCAAGAAGCGCTCCGAATACGTTCAGGACAACGACCAGCTCAACAAAATCCTCATCGAGCTCGGCGCCGGCGAAGTCCTCCTCCGCACCTGCGACCAATCCCGCAGCTTCACCGCGGAAGAGCTCAAGGTCATCCTCGACAATCTCTCGTCGCTCTCGCGCTTCACCAATTCCATCGAAGGCAACGGCGGAAATTTCAGGGACTATCTCGCAGCCCGTCAAAACGGAGCCCTGCCGGAATACATGGTGCGCATCCGCATCGGTAATGACGAGAGCGTGCTTTATTTCCCGACAGAGGCGGCTCTCCGCACCTATGCCGCCGAAAACCGCGACCTCCGCCTGTTCGACGAGATTCTAACCGAGGAAGAGCTGGCCGCCCACACCGGCCCGTCGCGCCGTGCCAACCTCCACGAACTCCACGAGTCCCATGCCATCACCCGCATCTTCGCGCGTCTAACCGAATGCGGCATCGACACCGCGGTGTTCTTCAACGACGACGCCCCGCTCTTCGAGGTCGTGGAAGGTGATGGAGACAAACAAAAAGTCACTCCGGTTTTCGCCGTCCCGGAAATCCTCGCGAAGGTTCTGGAAATCGCCAGCCGCGGCGTGCAGATCAAGCGCTTCAAGGGTCTTGGTGAAATGAACGCCAAGCAGCTTTTCGAAACCACCATGGACCCCGCGGCCCGCCAGTTCCTCCGCGTCCGCCTCGATGAGGACAATGCTGTGGAAGCCGACAAGATGTTCGACGTGCTCATGGGAGACGTCGTCGAACCCCGCAAGCGGTTCATCGAAGACAACGCGCTGAATGTGAGAAACCTGGATGTCTGATCCTGATCCAAAGCTGACCAAGGAAAAGATTTTCGCCGCCTTGGATGCCATTAACGTCCTTCTTGAACAGAAGGGGGTTATTGGAGAGCTTTGCATTTTCGGCGGAGCCTCCATGATTCTCGCTTTCGACGCGCGCCCGTCCACTCGTGATGTGGATGCGAATTTGATTCCCGCCAAAACCGCCTTTTTCGTGGAGGAAATCGCTGACATTTTGAAAGGAGGCTCCCGGTGATCGCCGTCGCAGTCCCGATGAAAGAGGCTTTTGCTTCTATCGGAAATGCCGAGAGTTTCGGATACATGATCCGTGATTTTCTGGATCGTTTCCGAGACGAACCCGCTTCATCTCTCATCGCCGAAGAGCCGGCCCTCCTCGCGCCGATCCTGAATGACGGCGGCCTTGCAGACGCCTATCTGGCAGCCACGGCCGCCTGGCTCGCTAACAAAAATCGTCTCCCTGTTCCCGCATGGGCCAAAGGCACGTCTCGCGCCCTCGATCTTCCTTGGTTCGCCGCTCGCAGCCATAAACTGCGAATGCTTCTCCTTCAGGAAAGCCCCTCGGAATTCCGTCTCCGCAATCTCTTCGTCTCCGCCAACGCCCTGTCCCGGGCCTGATTCACTTTTCCCATGTCCGAAGAACATATCAAACCGATCAACGTCGCCGAGGAACTCTCCCAATCGTTCCTGGAATATTCGATGTCCGTCATCATCTCGCGCGCCCTGCCGGATGTGCGTGACGGTCTCAAGCCTTCCCAGCGCCGCGTTCTCTACGCCATGCGCCAGCTCGGCGTTAGTCCGGGAAAGGCCCACGTCAAGTGCGCCAAGATCGTCGGTGAAACGATGGGTAATTTCCACCCCCACGGCGACCAGTCGATCTACTCGACTCTCGTCAACATGGGCCAGCCATGGTCGATGCGCGACATGCTGGTGGATGGCCAGGGTAACTTCGGTTCGGTGGAAGGCGACGCCGCGGCATCCATGCGTTATACCGAAGCCCGCCTGCATCATCTGGGCATGGCGATGATGGAGGACCTCGACAAGGACACCGTCGATTTCGTTCCGAACTATGACGGTTCGCAAACCGAGCCGTCCGTTCTGCCCTCGGCATTCCCCAACTTCCTCGTCAACGGCGGCACCGGCATCGCCGTCGGCATGGCCACCAACATCGCGCCGCACAATCTCGGCGAGGTGATCGACGGCATCTGCGCC
>CAYXZE010000011.1:0-2343 GCA_964469395.1 uncultured Luteolibacter sp. | reverse complement strand
CTGCGCCCAGATCGACAATCCGGAAATCACCCTGCCCGAGCTGATGCAGCTCATCAAGGGGCCTGACTTTCCCGTCGCCTGCGAAATCCGCGGCATCCGCGGCATCGAGGAATACTTCCGCACCGGCCGCGGCTCCATGCGCCTTCGCGGGAAAATGGAGATCGAGGAAAACGCCAACGGCCGCTCGATGATTATCATTCGCGGCGTGCCCTACGGAGTGAACCGCGCGGTGCTTCAGGAGCGCATCGCCGAGTTGGTGAATGAAAAAATCCTCACCGGCATCTCCGGCATGCGGGATCTCTCCGCCGAGGATACCTGCATCGAAATCGAGTTGAAGCGCGACGCCCGCCCGCAGGTGGTCATGGCGCAGCTCTTCAAGCTCACCGCGATGGAGACCTCGTTCAGCGTGAACATGCTGGCGATCCACAAGAACCGCCCCAAGCAGCTTTCGCTCAAGGAAGCCATCGACGCCTACATCGAGCACCGCCGCGAGGTCGTCATCCGCCGCACCCGCTATTTGTTAGGCAAGGCCGAGGAACGCGCCGAACTGCTCGAAGCATTCCTGCTGGCCCTCGGCCATCTTGACGACTTCATCAAGATCATCCGGAATTCGAAAAACCGCGACGAGGCGCGCGAACGCCTCGCCGCCTACAATTTCCCGGTCGCCACCGCCGAGTCTCTCGGCATCATGATCCGCTCGCAGCCGTCGATTTCCGGCGGCACCTACACGTTCAGCGAGCGCCAGGTGAACGCCATCCTCGAACTCCGACTCTATCAGCTCACCGGTCTCGAACAGGACAAGGTGAAGGGGGAATACGACGGTGTTCTCGCCGACATCACCGACCTCATGGACATCCTCGCCCGCGAGGAGCGCGTGCTCGTCATCATCAAGGACGAGTTGCGCGCCATCAAAGACAAGCACGCCACGCCGCGGCTTTGCTCGATTGTTGCGGAAGTCGGGGAGGTCGCGATGGAGGATCTCATCGCCAACGACGCGATGATCGTCACGCTTTCGCATCGCGGTTACATCAAGCGCACTCTATCCAGCGAGTATCGTCTCCAGGGCCGTGGAGGCAAGGGGCTCAAGGGCATGGAAACCCGCGCCACCAAGAAGGACGAGGCGGACGATTTCGTGGAGCATCTCTTCAGCGTCCAGGCGCACGACTATCTGTTGTTTTTCACCAACACCGGCCGCATGTATGTCGAGCGGGTGTATGAACTGCCGGAAGGCTCCCGCACGGCGATGGGGCGCAGCATCCAGAACGTGCTCAACCTCAAGCCCGAGGAAAAGATCGCGGCGCTCCTCCGTCTCGAACGCACCGTGGATGAAAATGGCAACGACATCACCTTCCGCGAGGAGGCCGGCTATGTCTTCTTCGCCACCCGCAGCGGCAAGGTGAAGAAAACCGCTGTCAACGATTTCCGGAACTACCGCAAGGACGGCATCATCGCCATCAACCTTGAGGAGGACAACGAACTCATCGGCGTCCGCCTCACTTCCGGTTCGGATGAAATCGTTCTCGTCACCCACGAGGGCATGAGCCTCCGTTTCCACGAGGACGACACGCGTCCGCTTGGCCGCGGCACCGCCGGTGTCATGGGCATCCGTCCGGACGAAAAGGATTTTGTCATCGGCCTCGCCCTCGTCACCCAGGGTTCGACTTTGTTAGTGGCTTCGGAAAACGGCATCGGCAAGCGCACCTGCTTCGAGGAATACCGCAAGCAATCGCGCGGCGGCAAGGGCATCATCACCATGAAGGTGACGGAGAAGACCGGCCCGGTTGTCGGAGCCGTTACCGTGACCGAGGAAGACGAACTCATGCTCATGACCTCCAGCGGCCAAAGCATCCGCATCCGCGCCGCGGAAGTCCGCGAGACGGGACGCAACGCCCAGGGGGTGAAACTTCTCACGCTCAAGAGCGGGGAAAAACTCCAGGACATTTCCCGCGTCATCCCGGATGGCGATGATGCGGATTCAAATTCGGGAACGACGGGCGAGGATGAAGTTGCAAGCGAAGGTTCATCCGAAGGTTCCGCCGAAGACGCCGGCTAAAGCGCGCTCCGGTGCGCGCCGCTCTCTTGCATGTAGTTCAATCCTTAAAGGCATTGCCCTGAAGGGTTGAACTCCATGCGAAGAAGCTCCGCCCCGCATGGAGCTGGGCGCCCAACACTCGGGGCGTTCTCCGCGCTTGCAGTCGGTCCGCTCTCCCCCGAGACTCCCGCCATGTTCACTCCGAAGTGGAAAAAGGAAGCGCTGCACCTGGTCAAAGGCGCCAAAAAGTTCGTCGATTACAAACGCGACCTGCTGAAGCCCGAGCGCGTGGCCGAGATCGAATCCCGCCG
>CAYXZE010000010.1:0-21365 GCA_964469395.1 uncultured Luteolibacter sp. | reverse complement strand
TTTGATCAAAAAGGCCTCGCCATCGGTATCCGCGGAGCTTGGAGCGGCTCTCGCCACGAGTTGGTCGATTCATTGCGGTCCATCCTGACCGGTCCCGTGCATTTGTGCCCGGGAGGTCCGGAAATGGTGGGGCAAGTGGGGATCATTACCGGTGGAGCGGGCAGCGAGGTCGCAAAAGTGGCGGCGTCGGGCGTGGATTCCTTCATCACGGGCGAGGGGCCGCATTGGAGCTATCCCCTGGCGGAGGAATTGGGTTTGAACGTTTTCTACGGCGGGCATTACGCCACGGAGACCTTTGGAGTGAAGGCCTTGTCTGAAGCGCTCGCGGCGAAATTCGGGGTGCCTTGGAGCTTTCTGGATCGTCCTACCGGATTGTGAATGAGTTGGTTGTGTGATGATCTCCGCCGGGAGGCGGGGTGGCGGCCAATTTTCCTTGGATTCGGTCGGTCTTTGCGGAAAAAAGCAAAAATACCTCACGCTTGGCGTGATGGTGATTTATTCTTAATTGATTGATTATGAGTGCTCTGCAAATGATTTTGGAAGGTGTGAAATAATTCCTGCAAGCCTTAAAAAAAGACTTGCTAGGGGGCGGGGCTCCGGGTTCTATTGGGTTCGAGAGCGCGGGCATAGCTTAGTGGTAAAGCGCTATCCTTCCAAGTTAGACATGCGGGTTCGATTCCCGCTGCCCGCTCCATTCGCCCCTAGGCCCCCCAAATAAAATCCCGATCATGAAAAAAACCATTTTTTCCATCCTGATGAGTGCCGCCTTCGGTCTGTCGGCAAGTGCCGCCGATTGCGGAAAAATCGCGAAATTGGTGAAGGACCAGGTTGCTGGCGATAAGGACAAGGTTCTCGCGGTGGTTTCGAAGGAAGTGACGGCGGCTCCGGATTGTTCCTGCGAGATCGTGAAAGCGGCAATTCTTGCCTCCCATGCCAGCGCGCAAACGGTCGGAGCGATCGCCGAAGCGGCGATGTATGCCGCGCCTGATCAGATCGAAGTGATTGCCCAATGCGCGATGGCGGTGGCCCCGGACGCATCCAAGGAGATACAAGCGGCTGTCGCCAAGCTCACTGAGTTTTCCGGAGATTTGAATCCGCTGGATATCCCCGGACTGAAAAACTCTGGAATGCCACTGATGCAGCCATTCACGCCCGTGATCATTGCCGCGTCCGCTGTTTCCAATGTGAATCCTTAATCATCGGACGATTGGCATCATTGGGTTCAAATTCCATCAATTCATCCACCTTTTAAATCAAGCGAATGAAACGCAAATTACCGCTAGGTATTTTCAGTCTGTTATCGGCGGTTTCCGCGTCGGCTCAAGGTCTTTATTACGTTGGCAGCGAAGCCGAGGAGTCTCTTCCGCTCAAATGGGTGGTGGGTGCGAGTCTGAGCTACGATGACAACGTGTCTCCAGGCGGGGGAGTTGAGGAAGATTCCGTGGGTTTCAATCCTTATGTGGGTCTTTCGCTTGTCTCCATCACGCCCCAAACCACTTGGGATGTTTACGCCCGACTGGGGCTGGTCTATTATTTCGATCAGCCCTCTGGGCGAAACGTGGACGACCTGAACAGCCAATCGCGGGCCGGTGTCAATGTGACTCATCGTTTTAGCGAGCGTCTTCGTTTCTCCAGCCGGAACTTCATTTCCTATGAGTTGGAGCCGGACTATTCCTACGGTTACGCGTCATCCCGCCAGACCGGAGAATATTTGTATTGGCAAACTGACAACTCGTTCGGATTCCGCTGGTCCGAGCGGTTCGGCACCTACACGGGGCTGCGACTCTCCGGTGCCGATTACGATCTGCAGAACAATGACCGGTTCACTTGGGAACTCTACAATCAGTTCCGCTACCAACTCTCCCAGCAGACGGTGTTGACGGGTGATTATCGTTACTCGCAAACCAACGGAAGCGATCAATCTTCCGATTCTGTCAATCAATACATCCTTGTCGGCGCGGAGCATCGCTTCAGTCAGACTACGCTCGGTATCGTCCGGGCGGGCATTCAGTTCAGGGACGTGGATGACGGTGACTCAAGCAACAGCCCCTATCTGGAGTTTGCCCTGAATTCCCAAGTGACCCAGCAATTGAGCGTGCGTGCGTTCACCCGCTATGGAATAGAGTCATACGACACGGTTCGCTTGGATCCCGCGCTGGCCGGTCTTGTCGAGTATGACAACCGCACCACTCTCCGGCTCGGCATCTCATCCTCATACGCGTTTACCCCGATGTTTTCGATTTTTGGCGGAGTTGACTACATTCCGACCTCCTTCGAGGATGGGCGTGCCCTGCCGCCCGCCGTTGCCGGAACTCCTGTCGCTGATCGCGATGAGGACATCGTGAACGCCTATATCGGGGTCTCGTTGAGGTTCAATGATTTCCTCACTGGAACCGCCACTTACAATTACACCAATTCGTCATCGGACTTCCCCTCGAACGACTACGACCGCAATCGGTTCACCCTGGGTGTCAGTGCTGAATTCTGATCCGCGTCCCGTTTGAACTTGAAGACCCTGCTGAATCCATTAGTTGCTTGATTCCGAACTCCCGCAATGTCCTTCATTGCGGGAGTTTCTGTTTCGACTGGAACTTGACTGAAACTGTGAAAGAATGACCACGATGAATCCCTCGTCTCCACAACAAAATGAAGCCGCGCTGCATGCGGTGGACTATTGGCAAGTCATTAAAAACCGCTACGGGATCATTCTTTTGACTCTCCTGCTGGTTTTCATGACGGCTGCGGTCATCACCTATGTGATGCCTAAAAAGTATGAAAGCGAGGCCACGATCGAGGTGAAGCCAAAATCGGCGGGAATGTCTCCTTTGGGAGGAGGGATGTCTGCGGGGGCGAGTCGCATGACTCCCCAGTTTTTCGGCACGGAATTCGCGAAGATCACAAGCAGAAACTCCCTCTCCAAGGTGGTTGAAAAACTGGACTTGACGGACAGATGGAGAGTGGATCACGAGACCGCCATCCGGATTCTGAAGGGAATCGTCGTCACCCAGAATATTCGGGGCACCGATTTGATTTCGATTCGCGTGCGTCATCAGGACAAGGAGGATGCGCGGAATGTGGCTGCGGAAGTTGCCAATGCCTATAAAGCCTATCGGAACGAAATCGAAAGCCGTGAGGCCGAGAAAATTCTGAGTGAAGTGAAGAGGGCGGTTCGCGATCAGGAGGACATCGTTGAAAACAGCCGGAGGGCCCTCGCGACGATTGTCAGGACGAAGAATATCATTTATCGGGGAGAAGGATCATTGTATGGATCATCCGGGGTGGAGGAGGACCAGAGTGCTCGGAGAGCGCTTGAAACATACAATCAGCTTCAACAGGAAAAATTGCAGTTGGAGAGCCAGATCAGCAGCCTGATGAAATATGATAGCGATCAATTGATGGTATCCGTGTCCGGGCTCAATTTGCCGGACAGCATCATCAAGAATCTTTATCCCCAGTATTTGGAGAGCAAGCGGAGTTTGGAGACCCTTAAAATCCAAGGTCTGGGAGACCGCCATCCGACGGTTTTGGCGGCGGTGGACCAGATCAAGGCCATGAAGCATCAGCTTGACGAGGGAGTGGTTGTTTTGAGGGCGACATTGCAGCAGCAATTGGAAATGGCCAATTCGCGGCTGAAGTCTGTCGAGGTGATGAAGGACAACAAGCGTGAGGAAGCGATCAAAACCGGACTGGATGCCCAGGATTACGTCGATGCAAAGAAGAAGTTCGAGGTCGACCAGCAGTTGCTGCAGTCCATGAAACTCCAGGAAATCAACGGAACGATCAATGGGAAGACGACGGCGGACAGCATCGATATTCACGATGAACCGCAAATTTCACAAAGTCCGGTAAGCCCCAATGTGACGCTGAATTTGGTTTTGGGTGCGGTTGTTGGTTTGATTTTCGGCGTCGGAATCGCCTTTTTCCTCGAATATCTGGATACTTCGGTGAAGAGCCTTGAGGATGTGGAGCGCTATCTGCAAGTGCCGGTTCTTGCCGTCATTCCGAAGGATGTCGGGGTGCTTCACAAGCAAAGCGGCATGAGTCCGGACGCCGAGGCATACCGGATCTTGCGGACTAACATCGAGTTCAACCGGAAGAATCCCGAGGACAATGCCATCACGGTGGTTTCCGGCGGCGCGGGCGAAGGGAAATCCACGACTCTGGTCAATCTCGCTTACATTTGCGCGCAGGGTGGCTATACCACGCTGATGATCGATGCGGATTTGCGCAGGCCCCGTCTGCACACCTACTTCGAGATTAATAATTCGGTGGGACTCACGAATTATTTGACCACCGAGTTGATGTTGGAAGACGTGATTCTCCAGACACCGGTGGACAACTTGTATTTCATGCCTTCCGGGATTCTTCCGGCCGATGCGGCCGGTATTTTGAACTCCCGGCGGATGTCGGAGTTGATTCAGGACGTGAAGCAGCGTTTCGACCTGGTGCTCGTGGACAGCCCGCCCATCCTTGGTGTGAGCGACGCTTCGGTTCTGGCAAGCGAGGTGGACCTGACCATGATTGTGGTGCAGCACCGCAAATTGCCCCGGAACATGCTGCTTCGCGTGAAACAGGCGGTTGAGAATGTCGGGGGGAACGTGATTGGCGTTGTGCTTAACAACGTGGATGTCCGGAGCGACAGCCAATACCAGTATTACACGAGCTACTACACTTATTACGCTCCGGCGGAATCCCAGGTCGGTCCGCCGGTCGGCGCCGCCCCGGCACCGGCGAAATCACAGGCTTCGGCACGGGGCAATGATTCCGAACTGTATTGAAATCCCGAATTACCAAAGTCATGAACTGTAAGCAGCTATTGTTTGGATTGATTGTGTTGATTTTCGCCTCCATGTCCGTGTCGGCGCAAATCCAGTCGGGCAAGTCGATCAACATCATCATTACAAATGTCCCGGACCACGACAAGTCCACCGTTACCGGAGTTTATCCGGTTTCCGACACCGGGATGATCAACATGCCGTTCATCGGCCAGGTGCGGGCCGCCGGGTTTCGCAATGACCAATTGGCCGCTTCGCTTCAGGCTCAATATAAAAGCGCGGGAATTTATACGAATCCGACCATTCAGGTGATGTCAAGCGGGGTTGATACGAAACCTACCGAGGAAACCGTTGTGGTGGGTGGTCAGGTAAGACGTTCTGGCCCGGTTGCGTTTTCCCAGGAATTGACACTTTGGGGAGCGATCCAGGCCGCCGGCGGCGCGACGGAATTCGGGAGCATGCGCCGGGTTAAATTGACCCGCAATGGAGAGATGAGAATCTATGATGTGACGAAGCCGCAATTCAAACAGATTCCCTTGCAGAGAAACGATGCGATCGAGGTGCCTCAGAAGTTGCCTTTCGAGCGGAGTTGAGTGAGCGATGTCTTGGCGAATATTCAAAGGATGACTGTGAAATGGCAATTCAGCGGATTTTCAGTCAGTCAGGCGGATTCTCAGTTTGTGCCATTGCCGATGCGGGACCCATGAAACGTTCAGGAAAAATGGTGAAAACCAGTGCGGCAATGTTCGTCGTGACGCTCATGTGGGCAGCGGGCGTCGAGTTGCCCGCCAAAACATTTTCCAATCTTGAATCCCGGCAGTTCCAGGTGCGGGAGAACGCCCAATCCGAACTGCTTGCCTGGGGGAGGAGAACGCCGGAACCCGCGATGGCGGAGTTGCTCAGGCAGTCGGAAATCGCCGATGATCCGGAAGTGAGGACGCGCTGCCTGGATGTGCTCCGCGATCTGGTGATGGATGAGTATGAGAAGCAGGGGAAAGGCTACATCGGAATCAGTCTGGAGGATATGGTCGCGAATCTTCCGGGGGAGCCAAATCCCCGGAATGTGATACTGGTCACGAGCGTTCTGCCAAAGACCCCCGCGGACCAGGCTGGTATCCGGGTGAATGATTTGATTGTCGGGTTGAACGGAAAAATCTGGGGCGAAAACGATACGTTCCAGCAGTTTCAGGAGAAGATCCAGGCGTTGAAGCCGAACACGCAAATCGAACTCAAAATTCTCCGCGATGGTGCCCTGGTCGATCTGAAGCTCAAATTGGGCAAGCTGCCGGAATTCGGCGACGTTCGTTTTTTCAATGGCCGGAATTTTGACCCCGCCGCTGCGGAGCGGGCGGCCAAAGAAGCTTATTTCCGGCGTTGGTTGAGCGAGAGAAAGTCGCCCAAGTGACTCGCTTCCGGGTTTTTAAAAATCGACTTCCGCCAAAGTCATGGCACGTTTCTGAAACACTTTAAACCTCGTCCCGTTTGAATTTCATGACAATTTCCTGGTTCCGAAAAGCAGTATGTGCCGCGGCTTCGGTTGCGATTTCCGGCTCGGCATTCGCCCAGCAGGCCGATTTCAACGAGGTTGGAAAGCAAATGGCGATCATGTTGCAGAACAATCACTTCGCCCGCCTTCCTTTCAATGCGGAGCTCAGTCAACGGTTCCTCGACGACTATTTGAAGGATCTGGATTTCCAGCGATTGTATTTCACTCAAACGGATGTCGATGGGTTCAATGCGAAATATGGCGATCAACTCCATACGATGTTGTTGGATCGCAACTGCATGTCGGCGGCGACCGAAATTTACCGGACTTTCGAAAAGCGTGTCGAAGCGCGCGTGGCTCTCACCGAAGAATTGCTCCAACAGGGTGACTTTGACTTTTCGTCGGATGAAGTCGTGATGTTGAGTCGCAAGGAGGCTCCATGGCCAAAAAGCGAAAAGGAAGCCGTGGATTTATGGACTCTGCACATCAAGGAGGCGGTTCTCGGCGAGACGTTGCGCCGCGAATTGTTGACCAAGCTTTCCAAGGAGCAGCACAAAGCGGATCCCGGAAGCGCGGATCGCAGTCCGAAGGAGAAAGTCTCACTCCGTTACAAGCGTTTTTTGAATAGCGTGAAGGACGTGGACGAGGAGGAGATCGCCAATTATTTCCTGAGTTCGATTGCCCGCTCTTATGATCCTCACACCGATTACATGAGTTTTCGTGAGATGAGCCGGTTCAGGGATGGAATGAAGAACGAGCTCGTCGGCATTGGCGCGCTGCTGCAAGGCGAGGAGGATGGAGCCACCAAGATCACGGGCATCGTGGTTGGCGGGCCGGCGGATCGCGTGGGAACTCTCAAACTCAATGACCGGGTGGTGGCGGTGGATACCTTGAACACGGGCAAACCCGAAGACATGATCGATATCATGTTCATGAAGATCGACAAGGTGGTCGATTTCATCCGTGGCAAGGAAGGGACCTCGGTCGCCCTGAAAGTGGAGCCGGCCGGTGGCGCGCCTGGGGAAACCAAAATCGTCGTCATTCAGCGGGGCAAAGTGGAAATGAAAGACGAGCAGGCGAGCGGAGAGGTGATCGAGATGAAAGCCGACCAGACGGCAACCCGGCGCTTGGGAGTCATCACGCTGCCGTCGTTTTATGCTGATTTCGAGGAGGGAAAAGTCAGTTGTGCCAACGATGTCGAAAGAATTCTCAAGCGTCTGATGGAGGAGAGGATCGACGGTCTCATCCTGGATCTTCGAAACAACGGGGGCGGATCGCTGGAGGAAGTCCGGCGCATGACCGGATTTTTCATTGATAGCGGCCCGGTGGTCCAAGTGAAGACCACGACGGGGAAGGTGGATGTGAAGAGTTCTGCGGAAAAACCGATTTACACCGGCCCCATGGTCGTTGTCACCGATAAGAGCAGTGCTTCGGCGAGCGAAATTCTTGCAGGTGCTCTTCAGGATTTCAACCGGGCGGTGATTGTCGGAGATTCGTCCACCTTCGGCAAGGGGACGGTTCAGCAGCCGATGGACATCGGCCGGATGCTTCCGCTGTTTGCCGCGCGCAATCGTGCGGGGCATTTGAAAGTGACGATTCAGAAATTTTACCGGCCTTCAGGATCCTCGACTCAAATGGCGGGCGTTGCCGCAAATGTGGTGTTGCCGAGCATGGCGGACGCCTTGGATCTCGGCGAGGCGTTTCTGGATCATCCGCTGCCCCATGATCGCATTCGTCCGGCAGGCGACTTCAGGCCGCTTGACCCTCAGGCGCTGTTCATCCCCCGGTTGAAGGAGTTGAGCCTGGAGCGTGTGAAGGGCTGCAATGATTTCAGCTATGTGATTCAGGATGTCTTGAAGACGAAAGAGCGCCTGAAGCGGAACCAATTGTCTCTCAACAAGGCCGCGCGGGAAAAGGAAATCATCGAATCCGACACTCTCCAGAAAGAGCGCAACGCCGAGCGCCGGGCTCGATTTGCCAAAATGAGTGTGGAGGACAAAAAGTCCATGACCTTCTACAAGCTCAAGCTTGAGGATCTCGATAAGGAGGGCGCTCTCAAGGCTTATGATCCCGCTGACGAATCCGGCAGCTACATGCGGCGGGCGAAGGACGAATCCGCCGAGCTGGACGAGACTCCGAAGTGGCCGACCGGGCTCGATCCTTTGAAACGGGAATCTCTCGCCGTGCTCAGGGATCTTGTCGATCTAACCGAGAATGCCAGGCTGGCAGGCATGTTGAAAGGCACCGCTGAAGTCCGTTGATGTCGGAGATCGCCGAGAATCTGTTGGAAGTTTCCGGGCGGGTCTCGGCGGCTTGCATGTTGGCCGGGCGCGAAGCGGGTTCCGTGGAGCTTGTCGCCGTTTCCAAGACATTTCCGGTGGAAGCGGTTCGGGATGCGTTTGAAGCCGGGCATTTTCATTTTGGCGAGAGCCGGATCCAGGAAGCCGAACCCAAGATCGCGGCGCTGCCGGGTTCCCTGCACTGGCATTTCATCGGCAGGGTGCAGCGGAACAAGGTGCGAAAATTGTTGCAGAATTTCGAGGTCATTCACGCGATCGACTCCCTGAGGTTGGCGGCCTACACGGATGAAATCGCGCGCGAACTCGGTCTTTTTCCGAAGGTGTTTCTACAGGTGAACATCGGCGAGGAGGCCACGAAGGGCGGTTTTTCCGTGGATGCGCTGCGTGCGGAAATGGAGACTCTGCTTGGATTGGGCCGGCTTGAAATCATGGGGTTGATGTGCATTCCGCCGGTCGGGCCGGATGCGGAGTCCGCCAGGCCGTGGTTTGCCGCGCTGCGGGAATTGCGCGATTCCTTGGAAGTCGATTTCCAGGTGAAGCTCCCGGCGCTCAGCATGGGCATGAGCGGGGATTACGAGGTGGCGATCGAAGAGGGGGCCACGCACGTGCGGGTGGGCTCGGCGATTTTCGGGAAACGCACCTATCGAGTGGACGGCGAGCTTGGATAAGTTCAAAGCTTGCCCATGACGTTGATTCTCGAAAACGCCACGGTCATCGGCGACGAGCTGGCCCTAATGTTCGCGGATGGATTTGAAGCTTATCTGGCGCTGCCCATGTTGCGGCGGGCCTGTCCCTGCGCCGCTTGCCAGGGGGAGCCGGATGCCATGGGGCGGGTGCTTCGTCCGCACGTCGAGCACGGGCCGAAGGCGTTCGAGCTTCAAAAATTCGAGGCCGTTGGCGGGTATGCCATCCAGCTTTTCTGGGGGGACGGCCATTCCACCGGAATTTACAGTTACACTTATTTGCAAAAGCTCGCCGAACTGCCGCCCGCCTAGGGTTTTCCGCCGTGTTTTCCGCCCACGACGATCTGGCCTCTTTGCCGCTTCTTTCCGCCAAGGAAGTGATGGCGCTGGCGGCTGCCGGTTTTACCACGGCGGCGGCGGTGCTGGATCATTTGCCGAAGCGTTATGAGGACCGGCGGCGCTTCGATGCCTTTCCCAACCAGGCTTCCGCACAAGCTGTTTGCCTGCGCGGCGGGGTGATCGACGCCTCGCTCAAGCATTTCGGACCCGGCCGGGGGTATTATGAGGCGGTCGTGATGGATGGCTCCGGCGGCGTTTTCGGTTCCGGGAAAATCACCTGCCGCTGGTTCAATATGCCGTTCATCCAGAAGGTCGTGGCCGCGGGGCAGGAGGTTTGCATTTATGGAAAGGTCAAGGAATTCAACGGGCGGCTGATCATCGATCACCCGGAATTCGAGGTGCTGCGGGATGACGACGAGGCCTCCATCCATCTCGAACGGATCGTGCCCATTTACCGGAATATCGCCGGAATCGCCCAGCGCCGCTTGCGGGAGATCATCCATCTGTTTCTCTGCCAGATCGATCCGGAAACCCTTGGCGCGAACTACGACATGGATCGTAGTTCTCCCCGGGCGCGGGCATTCCGGGAGGCGCATTTTCCGGATTCGCTGGATCAGGCTCAGGCCGCCCGCAGACGGTTCGCGTTCGAGGAATTCTTCGCCCTCCAGCTCAATGTCGTCTGGCGGCGGTCGCGCCATGGCGAGCAAACGGGGCGGGTGCTGGGGAAAACCACCACTTCCCTGAAGCGGTTTTACGCCAGCCTGCCCTTCGATCTAACCGGCGCGCAGAAGCGCTCCATCAAGGAAATCCTCGCCGACATGCGCTCCACCCGGCCGATGCACCGCTTGTTGCAGGGCGATGTGGGTGCCGGAAAAACCTTTGTCGCGATGGCGGCGATGTTGCTGGCGATCGACTCCGGCTGCCAGGCCGCGCTGATGGCTCCCACCCAGATTCTGGCGGAACAGCATTATCTGACATTCCGCCGCTGGCTGGAGCCGCTGGGCATCCGCGTGGCCTTGCGCACGGGCAATCGGGACGAGTTCAATCATCTGGAGGTGGAGGGGGATTCCCAGATCATCATCGGGACTCACGCGCTGCTTTATGATTCGGTGGCCTTCCGCGATCTGGGGCTGGTCGTGATCGATGAGCAGCACAAGTTCGGCGTCGCGCAGCGGGCGGCGCTGATTCGCCAGGGAGTGATGCCGAACGTGCTCGTGATGACAGCCACGCCGATTCCGCGGACCCTGACCATGACGATTTACGGGGATCTGGATGTCTCCCTGCTCGATGAAAAACCGCCCGGACGCGGCAGGATCGTGACGGCGGTTCGGGTGGCGGCGAAGCAAACGGACGTTACCAAATTCGTGAAGGACCAGCTTTCCCAAGGCCGCCAGGCCTATCTGGTATATCCGTTAGTCGGGGAGAGCGAGACCTTGAAAGCCGAGTCCGCGACCGTGGCTTTTGAAAAATGGGCGAAGCGGCTGGGTTCCGATCAAGTCGGCCTGATTCACGGCAAGCTCCGCCCGGAGGAAAAGGAATCCGTCATGAGTCGTTTCCGGGATGGCGGGATCGCCGCGCTGGTTTCCACCACCGTCATCGAGGTGGGGGTGGACGTGCCGAATGCCAGCGTCATGATTCTCCACCACGCCGAGCGCTTCGGTCTCGCCCAGCTCCACCAGCTTCGCGGGCGCATCGGCCGCGGCGGCCACAAGGGCTACTGCGTTCTTCTAACCGACGGTAAGAATCCCGAGTCAATGGAGAAACTCAAGGTCCTTGAACAAACGTCCGACGGGTTTGAAATCGCCGAAGCCGACCTCCGGCTGCGCGGCCCGGGTGATGTGCTGGGCACGATGCAGAGCGGCTTGTCCGACTTGCGTTTTCCGGATTTTCTCGCGGACACCGCGCTGCTGCGGGACGCCCGGGCGCTTGCCGATCAAGTGCTCGCGGAGGATCCGCTGTTAGGCGGCGCGCATCAGAATCTGCGGCCCTTGATCCAGTCCGCGGAGGGCGCGGCGGGGTTGCCGGGAACCGCTTGAGAAATCAGCGGTTCACGATCCGATAGATCGGTCCGCTGTGGTCCACGATGAAGAGATTGCCGCGGGTATCTTCCGCAAACGAGGCGATCAGATTGATGCGTCCGCCTGCGGGCTGGAGTTCCCTGGTGTGGTCCTTGAAATCGGCGGCCCTGCCGTTTTTCATCACGAACGACCAAATCCGCGGGTTCGCGTAGTCCGCGAAAATATAACGGCCTCGCAGCTCTTTGACGGGTCCGCGATAAACATAGCCGCCGGTGACGGAAAGCCCTTCGTTGTCACCGCTGCCGTGTTTGTAAACATACACCGGTTCGATGGCTCCGCCGGGCGGAGGTCCGCCGACGTTTTTCGCGGGCGTCTCGATGTCGCCCTCGCGCAACCGCCAGCCGTAATTCGCTCCCGCTCCCCTGCCCTTCGGCATGAAGTTGATTTCCTCGCGATGATTCTGCCCGACGTCGCCGATCCAGAAATCCCCGGTTTTGCGATCGAATGAGCAGCGCCATGGATTGCGGAGACCGTAGGCCCAGATCTCGGGCTTGGCGTCCTTTTGATTCACGAACGGATTGTCCGCGGGGATTTTGTATCCCGTGGCGGGCGAGACATCGATGCGGAGAATCTTGCCCAGCAAAGAGCCGAGCGCCTGGCCGCGGCTGTTAGGATCATTGCCCGCCCCGCCGTCGCCATTGCCGATGTAAAGCATGCCGTCCGGGCCGAAATCCAGCCATCCGCCATTGTGGTTTTCAAATTCGGAGGGGTATTTCAGCAGGATTTCGCCACCAGACGCACGGGTGGTTTTCCGGTCCTGGGAGGTGAATCTCACGATGCGCGTCTGCTTTTCCTTGTCCGTGTAGTTCACGTAGAAGCGGCCGCTCTTGGCGAAATCCGGAGCGAAGGCGAGTCCTAACAGACCTTCCTCGTTGCCTCCGCGCGTCACGTCCCGGCGGATGTCGAGGAAGGGTTCCTTTTCGCGCGCGCCGGTTTTTTCGTCCACGATCCAGACCTGGCCCGCCTGCTCCATGATCCAGAGCTTGCCGGTGATGCCTTGCGGGACGCCGGCCCAGACCGGGCGTTCAAATCCTTTCGCGATCAGCTCGACGCCGATTTCCGCTCGTGAAACCGTCAGACTGGCGAGGAGTGCGGCGAGGAGGGGGAGTTTTGGAAACATGGCGGAATATTGGCAGGGATCGCCTGCCGCACAAGTCAGAGGAGCGCGCCGTCCCGGGGCAGGCGTTTGATGGCGTCCGCCAAATCTTCCGCGGCCTTTGAAAGCGGGATGGCCCGCCGTTTCATCAGGCTGATCGTGCGTTCCGGTTCGGGCTTCTGGAAACGGCGGAAAGCGACGCCGGGGAACGCGCGCGAGCGGACCGCCAGTTCCGGCACCACCGCGCTGCCGAGGCCGGCCGCGACCATCGCGAGCGCGGTTTCCAACTGATCGCACTCCAGTTTCGGATCGAGCCGGTCCAGCCGGCAGACCTTGAGGGTGCGGTCGGTGAGGCAGTGTCCGCCGCGCAGGTGGATCAGGGTTTCGGGCTGGAGTTGTTCGGGCATGGGCGCATGCGGGGCCCCGGCCAGCGGATGTCCCGGAGGTACCGCCAGCAACAACGGTTCCCGGAATAGCTCGCGGACATGCAGCGACCATTTTTTCTGATCCTGCGGCGTCACGTCGCTCAGAATCGCGAACTCGATCGAGCCGTCCACCACCTGTTGGATCAGGCCGCTGGTGCGCGCCTCGCGGACCTGCACGTCGATTTTTGGAAATGCCTCGCGGAACGGACCTAACAATCCCGGCAGCAGGTAGGGCGCGATGGTCGGAATGATTCCGAAAATCACGCACCCTTCCTGGAAATTCCGGCGTTGGGCAAATCGTTCGCGGAGCAGGCGTGTCTCGTGCAGCACGCGCTCCGCGTGTTCCAGCAGGATTTTTCCCGCCGCCGTCGGCTCCACGCCGCGCGGTTTCCGCAGCACCAGCGTCTCGCCGAGCTCGTCCTCCAGCGCGCGCAACTGCTGGCTCAGCGAGGGTTGGGCGATGCGGCAGCGTTTCGCCGCTTCCGTGAGTGATCCTTCCTTCACGATCGCGGTGAAATACTCAAGCTGACGCAAATCCATGGAGGATTCAGTTCATAGGAAACGCCTATGGCAAGTATTGAAAGCGTAGTCTTTACCGATGGCGAATTTTACTGCAGGAATGATGGTCCGTGCCGGGCGTGTTCCGGCGTTCTGCAAATCGATTCAGCCAATCAAATCCAACCACGAAAACCGATGACCACCGAGTCCCCATTGTCCGCAGAAGATCCATCCGCAGGAGCGGCGCAAGCCAAGTGCCCTTTTCATCCCGCTCCCGGCAACGGCACCACCAATCGCGACTGGTGGCCTAACCGGTTGAAGGTCGAGCTGCTGCACCAGCATTCCACGAAGTCCGATCCGATGAGCGGGGATTTCAACTATGCGGAAGAATTCAAGAGCCTCGACTATGCCGCGCTGAAGGCGGATCTCGCGGCGCTGATGACCGACTCGCAGGACTGGTGGCCGGCGGACTTCGGTCACTACGGCGGCCTGTTCATCCGCATGGCGTGGCACAGCGCCGGCACCTACCGCACCGGTGACGGTCGCGGCGGCGGAGGCCGTGGCCAGCAGCGTTTCGCCCCGCTCAATAGCTGGCCGGACAACGCGAGTCTGGACAAGGCGCGCCGCCTGCTCTGGCCGATCAAACAGAAGTATGGCCGCAAGATTTCGTGGGCGGACCTGATGATTCTAACCGGCAACGTCGCGCTGGAAACCATGGGTTTCAAAACCTTCGGCTTCGGCGGCGGGCGCGAGGATACCTGGGAGCCGGATCAAGATGTCTATTGGGGGCGCGAAACCAGCTGGCTGGGCGGCGACAAACGCTACGCCCACGGCTCCGAAGGCGTGGAAAAAGACGGCGGCGTGCTTGTTTCCGAAAACGATGCGGATGGCGACATCCACTCGCGCAAGTTGGAGAATCCGCTGGCCGCAGTGCAGATGGGGCTCATTTACGTCAATCCCGAAGGCCCGGACGGCAACCCCGATCCCATCAAGGCGGCCTACGACATCCGCGACACCTTCGGCCGCATGGCGATGAACGACGAGGAAACCGTGGCGCTCATCGCCGGCGGTCACAGCTTCGGAAAAACCCATGGCGCGGGTCCTGCGGAAAATGTCGGCGATGATCCGGAATCGGCCGGCCTCGAACAGCAGGGATTCGGCTGGGAAAACCGCTTCGGCACCGGCAAGGGCGGCGACACCATCACCAGCGGCTTGGAAGTGACCTGGACCACGACCCCCACGAAGTGGAGCAATAACTTTTTCGAAAACCTCTTCGGCTACGAATGGGAACTTACCAAGAGTCCCGCCGGTGCTCATCAATGGAGGCCGAAAAACGGCGCGGGTGAAGGCGCCGTGCCGCACGCGCATGATGCTTCGAAGCGGATCGCGCCTGCCATGCTGACGACCGACCTCGCCCTGCGGTTCGACCCGGCTTACGAAAAAATCTCGCGGCGTTTTCTCGAAAACCCGGATCAGTTCGCCGACGCGTTTGCCCGCGCGTGGTATAAGCTGACGCACCGCGACATGGGCCCGCGCGAGCGTTACCTCGGGCCGGAAGTTCCCGCGGAAGAACTCCTCTGGCAGGACCCGATCCCCGCGGTTGACCATCCGCTGATCGATTCCCAAGACATTGCCGCCCTTAAGGAAAAGGTCCTCGCATCCGGTCTAACGGTGTCGCAATTGGTGGCGACCGCCTGGGCGTCGGCATCGACATTCCGCGGTTCCGACAAGCGTGGCGGTGCGAACGGCGCACGCATCCGGTTGGCTCCGCAGAAAGATTGGGAGGTGAACCAGCCCGCGCAACTTGCCGAGGTGTTAGGAAAACTGGAAAACATCCGGAGTGCATTCAACAGCGCACAATCCGGCGGGAAAAAAGTTTCCCTGGCTGATCTCATCGTGCTGGCGGGCAACGCGGGTGTCGAACAAGCGGCGAAAAACGCCGGTCACGAGGTTGCCGTGCCCTTCACCCCGGGGCGTGCGGACGCCTCGCAGGAGCAGACGGATGTGGAATCCTTCGGGTTTCTCGAACCGCAGGCGGATGGTTTCCGCAACTATCTCAAGAGGAAATTCACGGTCCCGGCCGAGGAGTTGCTGATCGACAAGGCGCAGTTGCTCACGCTCACCGCGCCGGAAATGACGGTGCTCGTCGGCGGCATGCGCGTCCTGGACACCAACGCCGGGCAGACTCCGCACGGCGTCCTCACCCGGACCCCCGGCGCTCTGACCAATGACTTCTTCGTGAACCTGCTGGACATGGCCACCGAGTGGAAGTCGGTCTCCCCGTGCGGAAATGCCTTTGCCGGCAGTGACCGCAAGACGGGCCAGCTCAAGTGGACCGCCACCCGGGCGGATCTGGTCTTCGGCTCCAACTCCCAGCTCCGCGCCTTGGCGGAGGTTTACGGATGTGCGGACTCGCAGGCCAAGTTTGTCACGGACTTCGTCGCGGCCTGGAACAAGGTGATGAACCTGGATCGCTACGATCTCGCCTGAGTCCTGTGGATGGAATTGAAGGCGCGCACCCGGAACTCTATCAGGAAAGGGTGCGCTCCTATGGTTTCAAGTTCGTCCCTCATTTCTATCGTTGAAATGATAGATGAGGCGCTCTTGAGGGATTGTCAGCCATGATTACTTGTCGCCGAAAACCCGGTATCCCTGTGCGCGGAGTTTAGCGAGGTGGACGGGAAGTCGTGCGGAGAAATCTTTGAAATCCCGCGCGTCGCGCGGGCTCCATGCGAGTTCGGCGAGTGCGCAGAGTCGCGGGAGCAACAGGCGCTCGGCCTGCTCGGGAGTGACGACATGCTCGGTCCACAGGTTCGCCTGCACGCCGAGCAGCGTCGGATCGTCCGCGCCGCTTGGGGTGGGCTCGAAGGTGTAAACTTTTTCCAACGTGATCCCGGGGCCGGCGGAGGGCGGTTCGCCGCGACCGTCGGGAGTTTGTCCGTAGTCGAAATAAAGCCGGTCGCCCGGGCAGAGCACGCGCGGGTGCCCGGAGCGGCGGGCCGTCTCGGCGGCGGTGCCGACGCGCCAGACGGTGAGCGCGGCATCGGGCGGGAGCGGCAGGTCGGCGGCCTCGTCCCAAAGCATCACGCGCCGGCCTTTGGCGGCGAGTCGGGCGGCGAGACGGTTGATGAAAACACCTCGCAGTTCGCCAGCGGTTTTGAGGCCGAGCTTTTCCTTCAACGAGGTGCAGCGCGGGCAATTTTTCCAAACTTGGTCCGGCACCTCGTCGCCGCCGAGGTGAATGTAGGGCGCGTCGGGAAACAACGCCGCCGTGTGATCGATCACTGTCTCTAACAAGCGCTCGGTCTGCGGCGAGGCGGCGCAGAACACATCGCGCCCGAGCAGCCCCTCGGTGCGGATGTGCTCCGGATCGCACGCCGTTTCCGGATAGGCGACGAGCGCGGCGTAGGCATGCCCAGGGAGTTCGATTTCAGGGATCACGGCGATGCCGAGCACTTTCGCGCGGGCGAGCACTTCGCGGATGTCGGTGGCGGTGTAAAAGCCGCCGATGTCGCCCGGTTTTTTCCCGGAGAAACTCAGGCGGGTGGATCGCCAGTCCCAGGGGCGGCCGGTGTCGTCCTCGCGCCACGCGCCGATGTCGGTGAGCTTCGGATACTCGGGGATTTCAAGACGCCAGCCCGGCCCGTCGGTGAGGTGCCAGTGGAAAGTGTTCAGCCGGTGCCGCGCCATTAGATCTAACAATCGCAGCACGAATTTTTTACCGAAGAAATGCCGCGACTCGTCGAGCATGAGTCCCCGGTGCCGGAAGCGCGGCTGGTCCGAGATCACCCCGGCGGCGAGGCCGCCGGTTCCCGCCGCATCGCGCAGCGTGGCGAGCGCCGCGCGACCGTAAAGCAACCCGGACGCGTCGGCGTGTGTTAGAGTAATGATTTCCGGCGCGAAGTTGATCCGGAACCCCTCCGGCGGCAGGGTCGCGTCCACGACTTCCCGCGATGGCGTGTCGCGCGGGATGCGCTGTCCGGTGAGCCGCGTTTCCGCCGGAGCGGGGATCAACGGCGTCACCGGCTCGGCGTGCGTCGGGAGTGCGGCGAGGAGCATCGAGGCAAGCACGGCGGGCACTTTGTTCGCGGGTTTGAGCATCTCGCGTGACTGTGTCGCGCGTAGGTTGGACGTAAAGCGGAAAGGAGAATGCGCGCGTCACTGAGAATGGTCGCCGGATCGATAATTCTGGATAAAATCCCTCAATTCCTTAATCTTCCGCCATGAAGCCATTCGAAGAAATTTACCTTCGCGATTAGAAGCCGGGCAACCACGATTTCCCCGCCATTGACGCCGCTGCCCCGCCCCGCGACAGTCGTCGCCGATGAGCGAGATGATCCTGGGAATTGATTTGGGGACGACGAATTCCGCCGTGGGCGTGGTGGATTCGGGGTTCCCGATTTTGCTGGCGAACGAGGACGGCCGGCGGATCACGCCGAGCGCGGTGTGGATTGGCAAGGATGGCGCGGTGGAAGTGGGGGCGAAGGCATTGCGCCGCCGGGCGCTGGAACCGGAGCGGGTGGTGACGAGCATCAAGCGGCTGATGGGGCGGCGGACGGGCGAGGTGGAGGAGCATTTCCCGGTGCCGGTCACGGCGGGAGCGGATGGATTTCCCCGGGTGCTGGGGAAGACGGCGGAGGAAATCAGCGCGGAGATTCTGAAGGAAATGAAGCGCGTCGCGGAGTGGCGGATGGGCGCGGAGATCCGCAAGGCGGTGATCACGGTGCCGGCGTATTTCCACGATGCCCAACGCGCGGCGACGAAGCGCGCGGGAGAACTCGCCGGGCTGGAAGTGGTGCGGATTCTCAACGAGCCGACCGCTGCAGCGCTGGCGTATGGCCTGGACAAGCTGGGCGAGAAAGCGCGCGTGGCGGTCTATGATCTGGGTGGCGGAACCTTCGATCTATCCATTTTGGAAATGCAGGACGGCGTGTTCCAAGTGCTTGCCACTCATGGCGACACGCGACTCGGCGGCGATGATTTGGACGCGTTGATCCTCGGGCATGTCGTGGCGCGGGCGGGCATCGGGGAAATTTCCGGTGCCTCACGGGTCCGCCTCATGGAAGAGGCGGAGCGGGTGAAACTGGCATTGTCGGACGACGAACAAGCCGTCTTCCGCGTGCCATTCTACGATGGAAGCCGTAGTTTGGAGGAAACCATCACCCGCGGAGATTTGGAAAAACTGGCCGCGCCGTGGATCGCCCGGACGCTGCGCCTTTGCCGCCAGGCCCTCGCGGATGCCGCGCTCAAATCGGAAGACTTGAACGCCGTGGTCGTCGTCGGCGGCAGCACCCGGATGCCTGCGGTGCGCCGCGCGGTGGCGGAGCTTTTCGGCCGCGAGCCGGACATTTCCCAACACCCGGACGAGGCGATCGCCCTCGGCGCGACGATCCAGGGCGGCGTCCTGAGCGGTGCGCTGCGGCAGATGATCCTGCTGGACGTGACGCCGCTGAGCCTCGGCATCGAGACCTTCGGCGGCCTGATGAACGTGCTCATCCCGCGCAACACGACCATCCCGTGCAAGGCCGGGGAAATGTTCACCAACGCCGCCGACGGCCAGGCGGCGATGCGGGTGCGGGTGTTGCAGGGCGAGCGGGAAATGGCCAAGGACAATTGGGAACTCGGCAGCTTCGACGTGGCGTTTTCCCCGTCGCCGAAAGGCCAGACGCGGGTCGGCGTGCAGTTCAAGATCGACGAAAACGGCATCCTGGAAGCGCTCGCCCGCGATGTGGCCACCGGGGCGGACACCGTGATTCAGATCGAAAACGCCGCCGTGAATGTGGATGACGCAGCGGTGGAGGCGATGGTCAGCGAGTCGGTGGAGCACGCGTTCGAGGACATGGCGGAGCGGATTTTCACCGAGGCGAGGTTGAAAGCGGAGGAACTTTTGCCCGCCGTGGAAGCGGTTCTCAGCCAGGGATTGGCGCTCGATGAGGAACGCGGGGAAATCGAATCCGCCGCCGCCGCCGTCCGCGCCGCGCTGGCGGGAAAAGCCGCCAACCCGCTCAAAGCCGCCGTCCAGCGGCTCGACACCGCCACCGAGGCCCTCGCCGCCCGCCTCGTCGAGCAGGCGATGGATGCCGCCCTCGACCGCCAGCTCGCCGGAGAATAGCCTCAAACCCCGCTTGCTTCGGCAGCAATTCGCTTCCATCGTGCGGCGCGTTTTACCTGATGAATTCAAGCTCCCCCGACCCCACACCCCCCGTTCCCGAGGATGTCTCCGCGGACGGTCGTGATCATTCAGATGAATCTGCCGCGGAAATCCCCCACTCATCCGCCGTAGTCCTGCCGCCGCGACGGTCAGCCAGAGACCTGCCGGACTCCCACTCGCCGAAAGGTGGGCGTGTCGGTTTGTGGATCGAGCCCAATGTCAAACGCGGGGAGACCTCGAATTCCTCGCGACTGAAAGTTCAGGAAATCCGCGGCGATGTCGTCCGCCTGGACCCGGCGGTGCCAAACTCGCCCAAGCCCCACCGGAAGACAACTTTCCACAAACGGCCAACCCGCAGTAAAAGCTCGAAAAAATCCCACGGAGAAGGCGCGAGCTGGGGGAAGGCCCACCACCACTCGACACGCTGGCTCCTCGGCTCCGGCGCGGCAGTCATCGGCATTATCATTGCCGCCATGTGGCTCCTGCCCGCCATCAATGCGCCGGATGCACAGCGCTCCGGCGCACCGCCCAAAGTGGCCGCTCCGAAGGGTGCCAAGGACGACCGGCTCCTGCACGGCCTGCTGGACAAACAACCCGAGGCGCTCCGGATTTTCCATTCCTATATCACCGCATCCCACGTGGATGAGATCGTCCCCCTGATCCGCAATGGCGCGCGCATGACGGAATTGCTCCGCAAAAACTGGAAACCCTCGTCCATCCCGAAATCCTGGACTCCCGCCGCGGACTCAAACTGGGCCGTGGCCGGGCACGGCGGGCTCGCTTACGGCATCCTGCAGGGAGCCTTGCCGGACGGCTCCAAATTCACCGCCTATTTCTCCCATGAGAGCGACCGCCTGCTGCTCGACTGGAAAGCCACGGCGGCTTACGGGAGCGCCACTTTTGCGGAACTGGCAAAAAATCAGGGAAATCCCGCCGAAGTCCGCGGCGTCATTTCCAGAGCCGATTTCTACACCGCCACCTGGCCGGAAGCGGAATACCAAAGCTACCGCCTGCTCTCTATCAACGAGGAAACGACCATCTGGTGTTACGCCCGCCGAGGGTCCGCGGCAAACGAGGCGATCACCCCGCATTTCCGCAAAAACAGCATCACCGGGGAAGTGTATGACTCGCGGAAGATCACCCTGCAACTGGAGCGCGGCCCCGAGGGAGCGTTGCCAAATCAATGGCTGATCGGAGAAATGCTTTACCTCGACTGGGTCGCGCCCTGACATCCAGACCGTTTGCAAAAATCGAATACCGAGATAGGGACGGCCTGGCGACAGTCTGGCGATGGCCCGGAGTTCAAGCTTCAGCTTGTCTTCCTTCCGGGGGGGCAATGCCTTTAGGAATTGGCAACGAGCGGCCAGCCCTTGGACTGCGGCGGCGTGGCAGATCAACAATCCACAATCACCATTCGTCAATCAATCCTTCCGAGGAGATTCGGCTGAACGGAATAGCTGTGATTCAAATCAATTTTTCGCGCCATTTTTTCGCCTTTTTGCGGCTGAAAATCTTCGCCTGATTTTGATGAATC